>JBBRJR010000137.1:0-6924 GCA_038218865.1 Kapaibacterium sp. (SeqCode)
TTTATATTCTTGTCTTTTAACGAATTAAAATTCTCAACGCTCACTTCATTGTGAAATTCCGCATCGGAAAGAATTACAGCTATTTTGTTAATATTTTTTTTGTCCGAAAAAGCCCGAGGCAAAACACGCAATAATTCATACAAATTCGTTCCTTGATTTGAAAAATTATCGGGAGACAGCCCCGTTAGCTCTATTTCGAAATAATTTCGCTCTGGAGTAACAGGAATTAAAATATAAGATTCCTCCGCAAACGCTATTAGTGAAATCGACGACGTTAGGCTTTCGGCAATACTGCTTGCCAAATTTTTAGCTAAGTTTAGGCGAGAGGAGTTCACATCTTTTACAAGCATGCTTCGCGAGGCATCAATAGCAAAGACTATTTCTGTTGGAGAGCTGGAGTTCTTTTCGGTTTTATTAATTATTTTTGGTTCGGCAATAGCTATCACCAAAAATGCAAATGATAGTGAAAAAGCAATGAATTTCATCTTATTCTTTTTATTAAATCTGGATCTATCGGGTTCTTGCCAAGAATCAGAATTTACAAGCAAATGAAAATTTTTCTTTCTGCTTAAATACTTTTCATATAAAAAATAGAACAATATGATTAGAGTTATCAGAAGCAATAAATATATATTCTCAAATTCCATTTCACTTCCTTTTTGGTTTTATGCTGGTTCGACGGATTGAAATTTGTGCGAATTTTTCAATAACTCTATGAAAATTTATTCGCTTGAAGAGCAAGATTTCTTTAATTTGTCAAATTCAGCAAATAATTCCGGTAATTGCCTTAAGCAAGCTTCAATTTTGAAAGCATGCAACCTTTCTTTTATTGGCGTGCCGAAATAGACGCCCGGCTTAATAACTGACTTAGACACACCTGATTGTGCTATAAGCGTTACGTCATCTGCGGTTTCCAAATGTCCGGCAAGACCGACCTGCCCGCCGAAACGATTTCTTTTGCCGACCTTAGAGCTTCCGGAAACTCCTGTTTGTGCAGCTATACCAGAGTTTTCCCCAATAATACAGTTGTGTGCGATATGCACCATATTATCAATTTTGACGCCGTCTTCAATTATTGTGCTGCCTAATAAAGCTCTATCAATAGTGGCATTAGCACCAATTTCGACATTATTTTTAATTTTCACATTACCAATATGAGGGATTTTTTCGTAAGAGCCGTCTTCTTTGCTTTCTACAAATCCAAAACCATCTGCGCCAATAACCGCCCCGGCATGTATGATGCAATTGTTGCCAATTTCAATATCTTGATAGCAAACGACCGAAGAGTTTATAATGGTATTTTCGCCGATTATAACATTTTTATACAAAACGACGTTTGGCATAATTTTAGAATAGTCGCCAATTCTGCAATTTTCAGATATTACGGCATTTGCTCCAATTTGAACAAATTTTCCAATTTCTGCGTTGCTTGCAATTGTTGCCGATGAGTGGATACTACTCACCGGCTTATTTCTCATATTCTCAAAATGTTTAATTAGCGAAATAAAAGATAAATATGGATTATCGCAGACAATTAAAGACTGATTCTCTTTTGGCTCGTTAGCAATATCATCACTTACTAAAACACAAGATGCTGTGGAATCTAAAAAATACTTTTCGTATTTTCCTTGATAAAGAAAAGTTACATCACCGCGAATGGCATCCTCAATGCGATTAAGGCGATTTATAATTAAATCTCCGTCGCCAATAACTTTGCCGTTTACTAATTTTGCTAATTCATTAACTTTCATGGGAAACATAATTTGCTCATTTTAATTAATTAAGAGCTACTTATTGCGCTCGATAGGGCGTTCTTCTTCCACTGGAACTTCTGGAATATCGGTCTTTGGTTCTGCGTTGGGGTCAGGCTTAGAATCAGCTGCGGGTTCTCTTTGCGAACGGCTGCGGCGTCTTGGTTTGTTGGTTTCTTTTTGTTCGTTTCGTGGATCATTCTTAATTTTATCGTTTTGTTCCTTTTCGAGTGCAGAAACGTCAACTCCTAATTTACGAAGAATTTTGACAGTAATGTCGTATTTGAAATTCACATAAGCCAAGGGCTGCGTGCTTTGGTCCCAGATAATATCATATCCATCTGAAGCGGATACTTCTTGGACAGCTGCATATATTTTAGTTTCAATCGGCTTCATTACTTCTTTGACTATTTGGTCATACTCGCCATTTGGTTCAAATTTGACCTTGGCGTAGGCTTCTCTTGCTTTGCTTAGTTCTAGGAGTTCCTTGTCTTTAACCGATCTTTCGGTATCAGTCCAAATAAGCCTGTTTTTTTTGGATTCAAACTCCATATTCTCAATTTGTTGCTGCAAAGACGCAAGCTCGCGTTTCCATTCGTCAACAATTGATTGGACACGCTGCTCGGCTGCTTTAGCTTCCGGAAAATTAGCGCGGAGTGCGTCAGATGACATAAACCCAACTTTTTGAGCATTTGCAAAAGTAAAAGTGCCTATCATCACTAATGCAAATAATGATAGTTTTTTCAAAATATCAGTCTTCATTTTTAACCTCTAAAATATCAAAAAAAAAGGTTTATATTTCCCAAAAGGTATAACTCTGATTTATTACAAAAAAATTTGGTTATCGTTTACTATCTATCAACAAGTTGGTAAAACAATAAACGATAACCATATCGAGATTATTTTTGACGTTTAATCTTATCTAAAACTCTGAAAGTAATGTCAAATTTCGGCTCTACATAAAGTAGAGAAGAAGAGCCTTTGTCCAAAACAAGATTGAAGTTTTCTTCTTTGGCTACAGCTTCGATAGCAGTACGAACTTTTGTGCGAATTGGCTCCAAGAACTTTTCGCGTAGTGAGCCTAATTCGCCTTGTTGTCCGAATTTTTCTTCTTGATATTGCATCATTTGCGCATTGAGGGCTTGCAAACTTTCTTCTTCTTTTTGTTGCTTATCGGCTGCCATCATGCTTTTTTGTTTTTGGTATTGTTGGAATTTCCCTTCCAAATCTTTACGCATAGTGATTAAAGTATCTTGCCATTTTGTGCCAATATCTTTCAATTTTTTATCAGCTTCGATAGCTTCGGGCAATTCCTTTACGATTGTTTCTACATCAACGACAGCGATATTAACCGGATCTGCTGCAGCAGATTTCTTTTGAGCAAATGAATTTACGGAAAGTAAAATCATTAATGCCAATACGATACTCATACTTTTTTTCATTATAAAAACTCCATTATATTTATAGATATTAAAAAAATCAAATTTTAAAATTATTGACCTAGGTGGAATAAAAATTTCCAGCCAGAAGGCGCTGTACCACCAGTAATTGGATCAAATCCGTAGCCATAGCTAAACCCAAAAATACCGATTGGATTTATAAGCATTTGGATGCCGACGCCAGCAGAACGTTTCAAATCAAATGGATCTGTTTTTTTCAAGCTAAACCACACGTTGCCTGCTTCGGCAAAGCCATAGAAATATATTGGCATAGGATTAAGCGAAAGTGCGAAACGCAATTCAGCAGTGTGTTTGACTAAAACGCTGCTGCCAGTATTTGATCCAATAGAATTATCCTCATAACCACGTAAGGGAGTAACACCCATTCCGCTAAGACCATTGCCGCCCATTAAATACATTTCAATAGGAGAGAGCGTGGTATCGGATTTTATACCTGTTATATAGCCTAATTTCGAGCTTAAAAATAATACAACTCTATCTAAACCGCCAATGCTAACCAGTGGCAAATATGTTTCGTAATTTATTTCATTTTTGAAAAAGTCGGTCGAGCCGATACCAACCGAACCAAGAGCTAAATCGGAAGCCAGTGAAAATCTTGAACCAATCGTCGGGAAAAATAAATTATTTAAGCTTGTACGTGTAAAACGCTGTGATATTGTAACTTCGGTATATTTTCCGGAGCGATAGTAAGAAGATACTTCTGTGCCGATGTCGTTTTGTTGGACTCTCAAGCTCCAATCACCACGGAAATAATCATCGGGCCATTTAAAGCGGCGGCCAAAATTAAGAGCAACACCAGTCCGGCGGATATTGTAATTGTATCTTAATTGTGAATCATAGATATTAAAACCGACTGTCGTGGGTTCGTCGAAAAGCCAAGGCTCGGTAAATCCTAAGCTGATATTGCGATAGCGAGTGAGCTGACCAATTTCAGCATTGAAATTAAATATCTGTCCACCGCCGCCGCTGAAAGGCTCAGTAAGCGAGAAATTATTAAATGTCAGACCGGCAGAAAGAGTAAGTCCGAAAGTGCCAGCAAAGCCCATTGATGCGTTAAATGTATCTGTAGATCTTTCTTCAACTTTATAGACTATATCCACCGAAGTACCATCGACAGACGAAGCTCGAACGTCTGGATTTAATGCTTCAGGATTAAAATAATTCATAACGCCCATAGCGCGAATACTTCTAATAATTGCAGAGCGGTCAAAGTAATCGCCCGGTCGAGTATAAAGCTCTCGGCGAATTACTTTATCTTTGGTTTTGTCATTACCAACAATTAAAACTTTCCCGATTTTGTATCTATCGCCTTCGGTAACGCTGACTTCAATATCGATAGAATCGGCAGCTATTTTTATAGTTTTTGGCTGCATTCCTGCTTGAAGATACCCGTTATCCATATAAACGGAGAGTGCATCGGTAGATTCTTGATTGCCGAATAAATTTAAATTAAACTTTTCGTCGTCGTAAACTTCGCCTTTTTCAACTTCAAGGCGCTTCAGCAAAACTTCGTCTGGATAGATGGTATTGCCTACGAACTCAACATTACGCAAGTAAAATTTATTACCCTCAAAAACATCAATATCGATGTAGATTCTATTATTAGCTTCATCAAAAATAATGGTGTCTTTTAATATCTGTGCTTCGATAAAACCATTTTTTTTGTAATATTTGATAAGCAATTTTTTATCTGTTTCATATTCTTCTTTATTAAACTTAGCCGATCGCCAAATTCTCCACCAAGATTTTTCGACTGTTTTGTCGAACGAACCTTTTAAATCACTTTCAGAAATAATTTTATTTCCTGTAAAAGAAATTCTGCCGACGCGGAAATCTTTTCCTTCGTCCACATTTAAAATCAAATCGACATATTGATCGCTCGAGTCTGACTTTTTCAGCTCCGGATTAATCTTGGCAAAAGCAAGTCCTTCTTTCGTGTACAATGCTTTTACTGATTTAGAAATAAGGTAGATATCATATTCCGACAAAATATCGCCTCTGACCTTGCCAGTTGCCAAAGCAATGTCTTTATCAGATATTTCATCATTATTTTCGACTAATATTTTATTAAGGCGCTGCCTTTCGATAACGACAATTTTCAAGAAAACGCCTACGGGAGTGATATTGTCGGCAATAATTTGAACATTTGAAAATTGCTTTCTTTTCCAAATATTTTTAATAGCTACTTGAAGTTTATCGTCGGCGGGCAAAGTAATCTTATCGCCAACTCGCAAACCACTAATGGAAACAAGCGTTTCGGCATGAGAATAAATATTGCCTTCAACTGATATTCCTGCAATTGTTATTTCCGTTTGCTGAGATAAAGCAATATCCCAAGCAAATAAAAAGAAAAACATACATATAATCGCGTAGAGGCTAAGATTTTTTAATTGCATTGACAACCCGTGTTAAGTAATTTCCTTTTTGATTTGAATTATCGTCAGATAATTGAGAAGATGTTTTCCCGAATCGGCGCTCGCGTTGCAAATAATCTGCGATAGCCTCGTAATACTCATTTCGCCTAAAATCAGGCCAAAATTTATTTGTTATATAAATTTCACTATAAGCCATTTCCCAGAGTAAGAAATTGCTGAGCCTCATTTCGCCACTAGTCCGTATCATCAAATCAGGCGACGGCATTTCATGCGTTTGTAAATATGAGGTCATTGTTTCTTCTGATATATCTTCAGGTGAAATTTTGCCGCGCCGGACGTCGAGAGCAATCATTTGCATTGCCCGTACAATATCCCAACGGCCGCTATAGCTAAGAGCTAACGTCAACGTAAGCCCCGTATTATTTTTTGTTTTCTCTGCTGCATTTTTTAAAAGTTTTTGTACTACCTTAGGCAATGAGCTTCTTTTGCCAATCGATACCAGACGAACCTTATTTTCGTGCAAACTTTCAATTTCGGCTTTCAGATATTGTTCCAAAAGATGCATGAGTCCGCTAACCTCAGCTCCGGGCCTATTCCAATTTTCTATTGAAAAAGCATAGAGAGTAATATACTCTATGCCGATTTGCGATGAAGCTTTGACTATCTCGCGCACGCTCTCGATGCCTTCACGATGCCCGGCAATGCGAGGCAAGCTCTTCTCTTTTGCCCAGCGCCCGTTGCCATCCATTATAACAGCAATGTGTTTAGGCAGTTTCCCCTGTTGCAAAAGCAGCTCTTGCTTTAACTTATCTTCTGATGTTTGCTCACCATTCCAATTCAATTTGTTCACCAAATTTATGTTTGCAAAAAATTGAACTACAAATTTATTGTTATTTCTTCAAATTTTCAAGAATTTATTATTAAAAACTAAAAAAAATCCAATAAATGCTAAGTCGTATTATGAATAAAAATATTATTATAATCCTTATGAACTATGATTCGCATTTAAATAATCAGTCTTTTTTGAGAAAAAAAGAAATTAATATAATAAATCAATTTTGTTTTAAGTGAAATTATCCTTAAATTAAAATAATTATTTTGTGTTATCCCAAAAAGGTAAAAAGTTATGAGAAATCCAATGTGGCAAGAGAACTCCAATTTTAACCAAATAATTGATTATGCTTTTTGTTTTCAAAAGAGTAAAGTGTTATTTACGGCAATTGAACTTAATTTATTTAATACTCTTGGCAATACTTGTCTGCAATCTCAAGAATTAGCCGAATTATTAAAAACCGACCCAAGTTCGACGGATAGGCTATTAAATACTCTTTGCAGTAT
>JBBRJR010000138.1:0-6860 GCA_038218865.1 Kapaibacterium sp. (SeqCode)
CTATCCAAGATGGCATGAAGGAAATTGAAATCGAAGAGCGGGGCTCAGATGAAGTCCTTTGCTGCGACGGGCTTTTCGAAGGCAATATCGTTAGCGTCAGAGTAGCTCCGCAAGGCTCAGAAGCTCTAAACTACGGTTTCGACGTAACTCCGCACCGCTTAGTAACGGGAATTATCACAGAAAACGGCGTGTTTACTCCCGAAAACTTACCGAACGATGGGCGATAATATCGGTAGAAGCAGCGGCATGTCGTGCCGCAACTCTGTATTTAGTTTTTCCAGCGGAATCACACTTTTCTGGATGAATGAAATAATCAATTTTTTTTTTGAGATTTTTTTAATAGAAAAATGTCAAAAAGTGTGAGTAGGAGGAGTAGCCAAAAACCGGAATAAAGTTTTTGATAGATATTAATAGCTAAATCTAAGACTAATGCAACGAATGCCGCCGTAAATGGAATAAAAATGATTACGACTAATAACATGTTGTAAAGCAGCCTTTTAGAAATATATTTTCTATTATTTTTTATAAATGTTGGAATCATTCTAATGCACCCGCTTGAAAATTACGAATTACGAACCGGAAACATTTCTTCCCCGCTGCCTTCTCCGCTTGTTTCGATGTGCTTGGCTACTTTAAACCAGCGAAAAAGATGCACTCTATTTGGGCGGGTTTGGAACCTGCCCCTACGGAAATCCGAAACGCATAGAATTATTTTGGGCGAACGCCGTTCGCCCCTACGCTGTTTGCATGTAACCTGACACCTGTTTTCACTGACCACCGATTACCGAAAACTGACTACCGTTAACGCCTAATCACCACTTTGGAACATAACCCAAATATATTCGATTAATGACCAGACCGTGAGAGCCGTTAGCCCGAGCATAGATAAATAAATATATGGCGAGCTCAAAATCCAGTTTGCTGCGTGGGCTGAGCCGATTTCTGATTTGCCGATAAAATACACAAACAAAACAAAGAAAATGAAAACCATTTGCAATGTGGTTTTTAACTTCGCCGTGCGAGAGGTTTTAAGTTCTTTATGTGAAAAATTAAAAATACGAAGAAATGTGGTGCCGAAATCGCGAATAATTACAATCAGAACCATCCAAAGCGGAATTATACCCAGTGCCACAAATGCCAAAAAAGCAGAAGATGTTAAAAACTTATCTGCCAGCGGATCGAAAAATTTCCCCCAAGCGCTGGTAACTTTCATTTTTCGGGCAAGCCAGCCATCGAAATAATCCGTTATTGCTCCGACGGTGAACAATACAAGCGACCATCCGATGAGATCCAGATTGCCCGATAAAAATAGAACATAGAAAATCGGCGAGATAACTACTCGGCTTAAACTCAATATATTTGGAATTTTCCTTCTCATTTGAGAATATCGTCGGCTATATTGATTATCTCCGTAAATGATTTACTTTTCAATGAAGCGCCGCCGATAAGCCCGCCGTTCACGTTTTCGAGTGCGAGCAATTCAGCTGCGTTTTTTTCGTTTAAGCTGCCGCCGTAGAGCAGAAGCGTGTTTTTTGCTCCGTCTGCATAAAAGTCAAGTAAATATTTTCGTAGGCGATTGTGGGCGTCATCGACTTGGCTGGTAGTAGCCGAAACGCCAGTACCGATTGCCCAGATGGGTTCGTAAGCAATTACGATTTTTGGCACGTCCGAATGCTGAATGCCCAAGAGGCATTTATCTAATTGGCTCGAAAGTACGTCGTAAGTTTTGCCCTGCTCTCGCTGGTCTAATGTTTCGCCGATGCAAAGGATAGGCGTAAGTCCGCTCTCTAATATTGCCGAAAGTTTTTTATTGATAAGTTCATCTGTTTCATTGAATATTGCGCGGCGCTCGGAGTGTCCGATGATAATATGCGAGACGCCTTCTGTGGCGAGCATTTCTATAGATATTTCGCCAGTAAATGCGCCTTTTGGCTCGTAGTAGCAGTTTTGAGCGCCAAGCTGCAATTTCGTGTTTTTTATTTTTTGACTAACAGGAAAAATGCTCAAAAATGTAGGGCAGACAAGCACCTCGCATTTGAGAGATTCTTTTTCGCTAATGAAGCTTTCGATTTCAGAAACTAATTTCAGAGATTCATCGACATCGTTGTTCATTTTCCAATTGCCGGCGATAAGGATTTTTTTCATCTTTTTATTCCGCTTACTTTAAAAATTCTGTAATTTAATAAATACTGGTCAGATTCAAAGCCATAGCCTTCGATAAGCTCCATTTGAGAATTAATTCTTACGAAAGCTGTGGAGTAGAATTTTTGTTCTGCTTGATTCCATTGCAATATTGAAGTTTCGAGCTTGGTTTGCGAGCTGTCCGAATATACCACCACATTGCCGTGAGCGAGCATGTCTTTTGTCCGGTCGTCTATGCGCGCGCTGTCAGCAGTGAGCCAAGTTGCAACGTTGCTTGAGTTTTTGGAATATAACTCCAATTTCATTTTTTTGTCGATAAGCGTTTCGAGTCGGGATTGATAAATTCTGCCACGTCCAGCGAAAAGTTTGGCTTTTGTCCAGCTTGAATCGATGAAGGAAACGGTGAAATCAAGGCTTGTTTGGTCAGGAAGAATAGACCAATCGATAGAATCCAAGACTTTTGGTTTAGCACCTTTTTTGTCGCCGCAAGAAGTAGCCGAAAACGCCAAAAACGCAATAGCAAAAAGCACTGCGATGGAATTAAGTAAGAACTTTATATATGTTTTTTTTAATATCAAAAAATTACTCATTCAAAAAATTATGTAAATCAAGCATTTTGCGAATGAAACTGCCGGCAGACTTCAAAGGCAGCTGAGTAGCGGCATCGCTTTTTGCTATTAATGGGTTAGGATGCGTTTCAAAAAAGATTCCGTCAGCGCCGACGGCAACGGCAGCTCTAGCCAGTATTTCGATGAATTCCTTGCGTCCGCCGGATTGCTCGCCAATTGAAGGCTGCTGCACCGAATGAGTTGCGTCGTAAATGACAGGAAAGCCAAATTTCTTCATCAAAGCAATTGAACGAAAATCAACAGTCAAATCGTGGTAGCCAAAAAATGTTCCGCGCTCGGTGAGCCACACGTTATTATTGCCAGTTGAGGTAACCTTTGCGGCTGCTTTTTTCATGTCGCCGGGAGCCATAAATTGTCCCTTTTTGATATTGACAATTTTTTGCGTTGCGCTGGCTGCGGTCAAAAGCTCAGTTTGCCGAGCCAAAAACGCAGGAATTTGCAAGACGTCCACGTATTGCGAGGCAAGCCGAGCTTCTTCGGCTGAGTGAACGTCGGTCAGCGTACGCAAGCAAAATTCTTTGCCGGCTCGTGCTATCCAACTTAAAGCAAGCTCGTCGCCTACGCCTTCAAACGAGGCAATGCTTGTGCGGTTAGCTTTTCTGTACGAAGCTTTAAAGTAAAAATCAATATCGAGAGCGGCACTAATTATCGCTAATTTCTCAGCGGTTAGTAGAACCATCTTTTCCGATTCTGCCAAGCATGGACCGGCTACTATTTTAAATTTTTGTTTTATTTTCATCTATTTATTCTTAAGTTGATTAATTTCTTGTTGGACGAGCGGAACAAATTCCTTCAAGCGTTCGTCATTAGGAGCTAATTCTAAAAATTTCTGATAATCTTCGACAGCTTTGTCGTTTTTGCCGAGCACTCGAAGCGTTTTGCCGCGATTGTAGTATGTTTGAGCGTTATTCGCATCAAGCGCCAGAGCTTTTGTATAGGATTCATAAGCCATGTCATATTCTTTCAGGCTGAATTGGGAATTTGCAATTTTAATGTACAAAACCGCTTCGGAATGGAGTTTCAAAGCACATTCATAATCAGATATAGCTTCGGTGTATTTTGTTTGCTCGTAGAAAATATCTCCGCGAGTCATAAAAGACTGATAATTTTTTGAATTTAATTCCAATGTGGCGTTGAGGTCAGCCATTGCCTTGTCGAATTCTTTACTTTCAAAATATATAATTGAACGGTTGGAAAGGGCAATGTCATTGCGCGGATCGGCTTTCAGAACCAAAGCGTAATCAGCCAAAGCCTTTTGAGTGTCGCCTTTTTCTTGCAAAGCAATTGCTCGGGAAAGCCTTACGTCCGTAGCTTTTGGGTCTTGCTTTAAGTAAGCTGCGAAATCAGCTATCGCTGCATCCAAATTATTTGTTTTTTGGTGAATCATAGCTTTTAGTTTCAGTGCATCGATTTTGCTTGGATTAAGCTTAATTGTTGTTTCCAAATCGGCTAAGGCGCGGTCAAATTCGTTCATATAAAAATATATTTCGGCACGCCCGTGGTAGTAGTTCGGATTTTTATCGTTTCGCGAAATGGCAGCCGAAAAGTCGGCTATGGCTTTATCGTAGTCTTTAAGCTCTGAGTGCAGCACGGCGCGGCTGTAGTAAGTGCCGGATTTTTCTGGCTCTTTGGCTATGACTATATTGATGTCATTTATGGCTTTGTCGAATTGTTTAAGTGCGATGTAAGAATTAGCTCGATTTTCGCGGGCATCCAGCAAATTGCTGTCCAGCCGCAGTGCTTCGGAAAAGTCAGCTATGGCGTTTTCATAGTCCGACAAGCCGTAATTCGCGACGCCGCGCAAATTATAGAGCGAAGGCGATTGCCTTTCTGTAAGTATATCATTGACTAAAAAAATCACATGAGCGTAATTTTTATTGTTATACTCTTCGGCTGCGAGCGAGAATAGGGAATCCGTCCTCGACGTCTGGCTGAAAAGTGATGACACAGAGATAAAGAAAAAAGCTGTTATTATAAATCCGTATTTCATGAAATTACTCATCCCAAAAAAATTTCAATACCTTTTATTTTGAATTTTACAACCAATTCGACGTCAGGATGTAGGCTGCGAGAGACGGGGCAAGTTTTTACTATTTGCCAGAACAGATTAATTTCCTCATCTTTTAAGTCTTGCGGAAAGTCGAATTCAAGGTAAATAGCTTTGATTCTTCTTTCCGGTTTTGGGTGCATTTCCTTTTGAGCAGCAACTTTCAAGCCAATTATGTCGATATTTCTCGATTGGGCTGAAATCCCCATAATTGTCGTAATGCAAGACGCAACTGACGCAGCAGTCAAATCAGTCGGCGAAATAAATTCGGCTTTGCCTTCGTTGTCTAAGGGTGCGTCAGTTAAAAAACTTGTGCCTGAGGGATCGTGAGTGATTTTGCAATTCAAATTGCCCAAATATTCTATATCTAATTTGACCATTTTTGTTCTCGTGTTATATAAAATACAATATATAAAGTATTTGCAAAGACGGTTTAGGCAATTTTAAAGTATAATGGCGAAATTATTCATTTTATAACTATGTCAAATTTCCCATAATTTCTTATTGGGAGATAAAATTTATTATATAAAAAAATAAATAATGAGAAAATGAAAAATAAAACTTTGAAAGTACAAGAAAAAGAATTATTTTGTAAAAAAATCAAAAACAACCGGAAGATTTATATAATATTGCCTACATTTTTATTTTGCTTTTTGTAGATATAAACAATTTTGTATTTTGCAAAAAGGATAATTGAACAAAAAGGAAATAGTATTTTTATTTGTGGCACACGCGGGCATGAAAATTGCCTTGATGTCTATGTCAAATTATTATTAAACCTAATACTTCAAAAAGCATTGTAAAAAATAATTTTGTTTGTTGTACTATATAAGACTGAAAAATTGGGCAATATCAGAAAGAAATCATTCGCTATAGTAGCATTGGCAATGTATGCGTTGTTTTTTGTAGCTGGCACTCTCGAAGCCCGCCCGCAGGATAGCCAAAGCTTAACTCCATCAATGATGACTGCTCTTGTATTTTGTTATCCGCAATTAATGCTTGCTATGGGTTATAATTTTGATGATCTCGATTTTGAGGATCAAAATTTATTCGAGCGGGATTCAACTGATAGGATAAAGTTACTTTTCCTCAAAAAGCCTATAATCGACAGAAGCCTTATGCCCAAGCACTCGGCAAGCGAGCAGCTTAATTCGCCTGTCGTTACTACTATCGTCTTGGATTCTACTATAACAGACATGCGTCAAAGCGATACCTTCGATTCTGTTGAGATTAATTACCCTTATCCAGTCAATTTAGATGATTATCTGATATTACGGAAAGATAAGCTGCAGCGTGGCTTATGGGATTCGCTCACCACGAGCTACGACATCAAAAAAGCACTCACAGGCGGCGATTTAGCCTCGATGATTAGCCAAGCCACAGGTATGACTATACCTATTCCACCGAACCCCATTAGTAGCATCTTCGGCAAGCCCGAAATTGGAATTAACGTAAACGGCGAGGTAAACCTACGCATCGGCTGGCGCTGGGATTCGCAAAATTTGGGTACAGTCTCGGCTTTTGGGCAAACGCAATCCTCGCCAATTTTTCATCAGGATATACGCGTGAACGTAAGCGGTAGAATTGGCGACAAGTTAAAGCTCGGAACCAACTGGAATACCCGCCGTACATTTGACTATGAGAATGAATTTAAAGTTGGCTTCGAAGGCTACGATGATGATATTATAAAAAAGGTAGAATTCGGAAATATTGATTTCCCGATAAACTCTACTTTAATTGGCGGCGGAAGCGCACTTTTCGGAGTTAGAGCCGATTTTCAATTTGGTCCGCTATTTTTGAAAACTGTCTTTTCGCAGCGGAAAGGGCAGCGCAAATATATAGACGTTCGCGGCGGCGCCAGCAAGCAATATTTTTCGATTCGTGCATATGATTTCGCTAAAAATCACTTCTTTTTGGATACTGCTTATAAAGCCGTTTACGATGAATATTTTAAAAATACGACGCCGATTATACCCATCAGCGCTGCAAGTTTGCGAGTGAAGCAAATTGAAGTTTGGGAAGCAATAACCGAAATATCCAAT
>JBBRJR010000139.1:0-6768 GCA_038218865.1 Kapaibacterium sp. (SeqCode)
CTACTTTAAGAATCAATATCCCTCGGCTAAGTGGCTTTCTGGCAAAAGCGAAGATATGGCTAAAATCATTTTTGATATAATTAAATAACATTGATTTTACTTGCTAATATATTCCATAATTATCCGTCTAAGTCGATTAATTGTGGTTGGCAAACAAAACTTTATCACAAAATTGAATATACTTTAAGGTTAAATATGAAAAAAAATTCTTACAACAAAGAAGAACTAATTGAATGCTCCCTTGGGAAACTCTTCCACCCGGATAGCGGCAAGTTGCCTATGGATGAAATGCTTTTGGTGGACAGAATAGTTGAGATTAACGACAATGGCGGCGCTTACGGCAAAGGACAAATCGTAGCGGAGTTCGATATTAATCCTGATTTGTGGTTTTTTCAAGTACACTTTTTGAATGATCCAGTCATGCCGGGCTCTCTCGGGCTTGATGCTTTGCTTCAACTCACCGGTTTTTACTTGGTTTGGGACGGAATACAAGGAAAAGGACGCGCTTTGGGCTGCGATAAACTTAACTTTCGCGGACAGATATTGCCACACAACAAGAAAGTAACCTATATCGTCGATATTAAAAGAATAATGAATTTAAAGCTCGCTATGATTTTCGCTGATGGCAAATTACTTTGCGACGGCGAAGAGATTTATACTGTTGAAAACATGCGTGTCGGCGTTTTTAGCTAAGCGGCGTGCTAGGGCTTTGGGCATTAGGAAGAAAGTTTCCGGTAGTCGGTTTCTGGTTGTCGGTAAAGGCAAATAGTTTCCGGTGGGCAGTTTCCAGTTGTCGGTAAAAAGCAAAACAACAGATTTCGTAGGGGCAGACCTAAGTGTCTGCCCTTTGCATTACAAATGTGCCGCAGATCAAGCCAGAATTTCTTGGTGTAGGGACACGGCACGCCGTGTCCTCGCTTTAAAAAAACACAGATAACGCCCAATTTTTCCCCGCTGCCTGAGCGTAGTCGAAGGCGGCGGTGTCGAAGGCTGTATGCACACCTTTTTTTAGATGTCCAACCCTTTCGAGGTGTTGGACATCTGGGTATAGAAGCCTCTTCAACATCGTAGATGTGAAATGTTAGTAAAACATTGGTTGCTCAATGGATATTAGGGCGACAAAGTTGCGGTATGGTTTTGGTAAATATGCCGTTCCAATAGGATTGTTGTTATGTAGGGAACAACGATTGTTGTTCCTTACGTTCCCGACGGAGTGTGATTAGTTGGCGTCCACCTCGAAGGTGGACGCCAACTGGCTTAAAACCGAAGTTTCGGGCGTTAGCAGTAAATAATCCAATATCCGTCCGAAGGTTTTCAACCTTCGGACGGAAGAAAAGAAGTCGAGGAGCTTCGTTAGTTATAGACATTTAACCCTTTCAGGGTATAGAAGGAGAGGATTGGGATCTATTTGTCAATTTACTAAGCAAGGACACGGCATGCCGTGTCCCTACATGAAGAAATATTGCGTTATTTGCCTTTCACCGACCACTGATAACTGATAACTGATAACCAAATGCCTTTCCTACCTTACTATGAATCTCAATCCTAAGGCTTTTTGTGGTGTGATTATTTTGGCAAAATATATGCCGGTAGTGTAGCCGGGCAAATAGAAGGAATTGCTTGTTTGCGAATTATTGATTTTATAGCTTCCGAGAAGCTCACCTGTCAAATTAAATATTTCAATAGAATAAATTTCGTTATCTGTCGGATTTATAACTTCGAGCAGATTATCTTGATAATTAACTTCTATTTCCTTGCGTTCGCTTTTGTCCTCTACGCTCGTATAGCCTGCGAAATCAAATATATTTCCGAAAGCGGAGATGCCTTTTAAATTATTTATTTTTGGCAAAACGGGCTGCAATCCTATGTTTTTTGGCTCTAAGATTATGTTTGCGATAACCTCATTTCCTTTGATAGGATTTGATTTCTCTAAATTCCCAACAATGAACTCATAAGACGATCCCATCGACTTAGCAAATGCAAAAGCCGTGTTTTCTTGCGACAAATCGCCCGCTGGCTCAATGCCCAAAAAAGTAAATTCGTTCAGCTCTAATGTATCAATCGAGCCGGTAGCCGCTAAAAATGATTGCGATGTTTCGGCGAAAATTGGCAATATAATTGAATTTTCTGTTTTTTTGGCATGTTGGAAAATTTCGCCTTGTACGTGATTTATCTGTGGAATCTTTCCCATAGGATGTTTTTTGTCGTAGTTGTAAGTTACAACCAAATTATCCGACATATTTACTTCGCCATTGCCGTCGGCATCGGCGTAAGTAGAGGCGGCGGTATCCCATGCGATAACAGCTTGTGGTCCCCAAAGTGTGCTTGCAGGCTCGCGTTTGAAGCTCCTCATTCGCTTAGTGTTCGGTCCCATTCCCAAAAAATAAGATACAGTTGCAAAATCCAAGTGATCCACTACGCCGTTATTATCGGCATCGCCCGGATAAACATTGACAAAGCTATGGATAGTATAATTTACTGGATCGGAGGAAAGCTCAATTAGCTCGGGTTTGCCGTCAACAACTATAGTTGCTCGCGGATTATAAATAGAAAAGCTAACAGTTTCAAAATTAGGCGAGGCAGGAATTACCGAGAATTCAAGATGAATGACTTTTGGATTGTCCGGCGCAGCGGTATCGAGTGAATTGTCTAATCCGCTCGATACAACTATTCTGCCGAAATCTTTTGACTCATCGATAAGTGGCAAAACATAAGCTTTGGTAGAAGGTCCAAAACTTCCCTTTTTCCACTCGGAGAAACGTACGAATCGAGTTTGGTTGTACCTCAATTCAAATGTAACATTTGTGCAATTTTCTACATCTTCGGCGTAAATATCCATGCCAAAAATATAAGTAGCCGTAACAAATTTGTCGCGAGAGGAATCTACATCCGTCCGCACGAACTTCAAACTTTGGCTAAAGCTTTGTCCTGTAATAAAAACCAGCGCAAAAGCTATTACTATATATTGTAGAATTTTCATTCCTATCCTTATATTTTTATTTAATATAGCAATGAATATGCCAAACTCTATGGAATAAAATCTTCCAGTAATTTTTTTGTCATTTTTCTCATTAATTCTGAAAATATCCCCAAATCATCTTTTTCCAAAACATCTGTTACAGATTCAAGTTTGATAACATTATCGGGCGTAATTTTAAATAATGACAAAGATAAATCCGCTTGCTCTTGCTTTTGCACGTAAGAGCCTGCAATATAATATGATATATCAAATTTTCGCAAAGCATCCAATTCCGGGAAAGAAGGCATACTGTAATTTTCAACTAAGTACAAATTAAACAATTTATAGATGCTGTCTCGCGTTTCAATGTCGTAAGTAACGAATTTCGGAGAATTTTTAGCAGCATCAAAAATTTCTTCAACTGCTTGATAGGACGACACGGTTTTTTTGTCCACCAATTTCCATGAATGAAAGCCTTCGGTTTCTTCAAAAACAACACCTGCAACAACTAACGTCGGCGCCGGCTTCACTGCTAATTTGCCTTGCAGATTTGCGAATAGCTCTTTATTTCCGACAGCTTCGGCGAAAGCTCTTTGCACAGCTGCCAAAAGCGTGGGGTCGAAAACGGCTTTGTCGTCAGCTAATTCCCTGAAGTTCAAAAAAGCATAGCCCCTGCCATTTTGGCGCTTAGAAGTGTCGGAGACGCTGATTAATTGCAGCTCTACACGCAAAATGGAATTGAACCTATCGATGCGCATAAAAGCAATTTGGTCTGCCAGCGAAAGTCTGCCAACGTCCAAAAGCTTTGCCTCGCCTTGCGCTTTAGTTTGCTGTACGGCGAGTGAATCACGTGTGAATTTATCGACAAACCCATATTTATCTGTAAGTCTCATAGCCAAAGCCAAAGCGGCGTCAGCTTTTGTGTCGGAAATATCTTCCTTAGTAAGCCCATTGCCAATGGTAACATTGCCTAACATGATTTTTTCCGGATCCTGCCGCGATACGTTTGACGAGCAAGACAAAATAAATAATAAACTAAAAAATAATAATGCTTGTTTCATTTAAAATTCCTTGTGTTTGAGGCGTTTCATTCTAAAATATTAATATTTATTGCTAATGCTTTGTTTGGAAACGGCGATAATTGCGTCAAAGCCGCCCGAAGCTATGTCATGATAATAAAAAAATGCTAAAAAATAATGGTCATTCAAACTTGTATTGCCCTCGTATTCATCTGTCGAAAAGTTGACAAACTTATTTTGGTCGTAATCAAGTGTGCCAGAGGCATAGAGGTAATCATGCTTGCCGCGACGCACCCAATGGCTCAGTTTATAGTATCTGTCCACTTCGTCATAATACATTTGCCAATCAGCAGTTGGCTGCCAGCCGTTCATAGAGCCGATTATAAACACGTCGTCTTTGCTAATAGCCCATTCAGGCTCCATAATAAATTCCACATTTACGTAATCGTCGGCAGTCGAAGAAATGCGGTCTGTCAGCATAACGCCCTCATCGTCATACTGAAAGAATGTGCCATTACGTCGCAAATCAGCCAGTGGAAGCCTCATCGGGTAATCAACTCGCGGGAAATATCCCATATTAGTCAAATCCAGTACGCGATATTCATTTTCAGCAGGAATGCCCTCTATCCTAAAAGACTTACGTGAGGTGATGAATCCGCTTATCATTTTATTGAATGTATAACGGTAAAGATTTTTATATTGATTAATATCTGGATTATCAGTAATAACGATAGGCTCGTCGTATCTATTATTTCGATATAGCACGCAAGAATGAACATTATTATCCAAAATGTTCAAATTTGACCAAACCCGAGCTTCCAAATTATAGCAGGTGGAAGACACGTGGAATGCTGGCTCATACATAGCATTCCAAATGCTTATCTCCGCTCCAGCACGCGTTTCAGCTATAAAAAACTTTGCCGAAGCAAAAAGCGTTGTGTCGTTCTGATAATCATAAAATAATACTTTCCAATTTCCGGAATATTTTAATTTTATATTTATGTCGGGAAAAGTAAATTTGCCGCGATAAGAATAATATGAATTTGAAAAAGTAGAGCTTTGCCATGAAATATTACTAAACCGCCGCTGCGCAATGTCTTGATAAAACTGATTCGGCGTTTCATTCCAATCGGCTGTGCAATGCACAAACCGTGCATAAAGATTAGGCGGCACGTTTGCCGAAATATCCATTTCGACTGTTATAGACTGGCTGCCAACGTTCGCTTCGTAGTTTCCGCCGCTGGACAAAATCAAAATTGGCGGCTCGCGCTCATTGTCGCCATAAGCGCGAATCATCCGCAGAATGGTCGGCGTTTTTAGGGCGTCGTCCGCTTTGATTTCCGCGGCGAGCAGTATTCCGATTAAAATTAATATTTTCAGTATTTGGGTCATTTCAAATAAATTATTCGCTCATAATTACATTGTATTTTGACGTCAATGAGGGGTATATATTTGGTTTGCTGGTTATCAGTTATCAGTGGTCGGTTTTCGGTGGTCAGTAAAAAGCCACTCATGGGGCGGCCCCATCTGGTACAGAAGTAGTGTCTCTGCCTTTCGCTGCGAGCTGAAACAGCAAGGACACGGCACGCCGTGTCCTTGCTGTTTTTCTTCTAAAATCTTCTTGTAGGGGCTTTCTCATTAGTCATAATATAATGACAGACAAGAATGTCTATCCTACTAACTCATGCATTATCGGTAGGTCGGACATTCTTGTCTGACCATATTACTCAAAAAAATGACTTATTGGGGCAACCTCTCGGGGTGAGGTTCTTTTGGTTTTCGGTTATCAGTTTCAACTCTTAATTCGTAAATCGTAATTTACGGTTATTGATTTAATACTTTTAAAATGTCATAATTCTTATCTGTTTGAATTTTAACAAAAATGTATTGCGGAAGAGTGGCAATGTTGATTTGATGTGAATAATTGTTACTATTTATATACGTACATAGAAGTCGATTTCCCGTTATGTCGTATAGCGAAATATCTTGAATATACGAACCGCTTTGATTGAATATATTAAGCAAATTGTCATGGATTGTATAATTGAACGATTGAATTTCAGCGCTCGCTGCAATTGAAACATTTTTATAGTCCAGAAAAATAACAGCCTGCCTATCTTTATCATAATGAGAAGTAACCAAGTATTTTTCTTGTACATTGCTATATATATCAATTACAAAAGTAGTATCATATAAATCTCCAGATTTTAAATGTGCCTCCATACCAGTTTTTAGTTTTGCCGCGGAGCTGTCGATACAGTTAAAATCAACAAAAGAATTATCACAATCCATTATTCTATAATGATTATAACCCATTCCTTCAAATCCATCATCTGTATAAAGTCCGATTCTTTTACCCCATTGACATGAATCGGACATTTCTTCTATGACAAGAATTAACGCTGGTTTCGTTGAGTATGATATTTGTGTTAATGAAAAAAATGCAAATAATAGAATTAAAAACTTTTTCATGATTTACCTTGAAATTTAATGTTTAAATAGAACAACTTATTTATCAATTTACTTTAATATTTATTGATTAATAATGGTAATTTTTTTTAGCATTTCTTTGTCTTCAGTAATAAATATAAGAAAATAAGCACTTGATGACAATCCTAGAAATTTAAAATAATAATTATTGCTGTCATAATCATATTCAGAAATTACCTGCCCTTGCAAATCAATTAATTTAATTCTTTTGCACTCAAACATTTTCTTTTTTACAGCCAGAATGCCTGCCGATGATTGGTAAAAATTAAAATATTCATCTGCAAGCAAAGATGAATAAGG
>JBBRJR010000140.1:0-6653 GCA_038218865.1 Kapaibacterium sp. (SeqCode)
ATAGGGCTGTCCGACATCGCGGATTTCATCGTTGGCTTCGGCTGGCACCGCTTTCCGCAAGCAGATTTAACAGTAGTTGACCCCAACGACCAAACAAAGGTGCTGGCTACTCTTGCTTCTAACACCAACATAGTACCCATCAGCGCTGGGCTGAACTTTTACCTCGTCCGCTCGGTTTTGGGCATTTACGCCACAGGCGATTTGACATATAATTATATCTCGAGCTCGCTGGATTACAAAGGCGCCGGCATTGATTTGCCAATATCAAAATCGCCGACTGACAGCCGCATGGGCTTTGGCGTCGGAGCTGGGCTTGATGTGCCGTTAGGATTAGTCTTGCTCAATTTGGAAGCCAAATATAATTATCTAAATTTAATAGGCAAAGACGACGACGAAGGCAATAAAGCATACTTATCTGTCGGCTTAGGCGTTTATTTCTAAGCTTTAAGAATTTTTAAAAGAACAGAATTTTATTCGGATTGGTTGTAACTGGGTATTTTTTCACCGGCAACGAATCTTTGCGATTGTTAAATATCAACACTTCGCCTTGGGATTGGAATTGTTTGGCATTGCCCACCCAAATTTGGGACATATCGGGGCTTTGCGTGAGCGAATACCATATTTGTCCCGAGGCGGTGTTTTTTATAACCAATTCCGGCTTAGCGTCGGCGTTTTGCAAAGCAATAACATAGACCCCCGTTATTTCATCTGTGTTGCCACCCAAAAAGAATAAAGTGTCTTCGCGTCCTGATAGCGTTATATCAGTAGCCCGAAGCCGCCAGCGCCTTTTTTCGGCACCTGTCGTGGCATCATACTCAACTATACCGCCAGCTGAATCGCGAAGCGACGGCAAATTATAATATGCCGCGAAAATGCTTGACGACTTTTTGCTGGCGATGACTTCAATAGCGTTATTGCCGCACGGCAAATTTCTTATTTCCTTCTCGCTTTTTAAATCAATGACAGATATTGTTCCCGCTTTTGGCTGCTTGTAAAAGTAATCACCATAGCCAGAATTGGCAACATATAGATAATCCCCAAGTCTGCATATTCCCTCCGGAAAGGGACCTGTCGCAATTAATTCTTCTTGTAGCGATAGCGTTTTTGGATTAAATTTCGCTATGGCGGATTTAAAAAGTAGCGTTACGTATGCCGTTGTATCGTTGATAATTACAATTTTTCTTGGCTGAGAATTTTCCGGCAAACGTATGCGTCCATAGGATTTGCCATTTATTTTGCTGAATGCTTCAATAGTACTGCTGGTCGAAACTGCAACAAAAGCTGTGTCGCCTTTGATAACTATGTCACTTGCATTGTCGCCCAACCTCAAATTTGGATTTGCCGATTGAAAATAATTTATATTGCAAGCGCCACCGGCAATGTCAATCCGAGCAAGTGCGGAGTTATCCGAGCCCCAAAGTCCTTCGGAAAGCACGAAAACGCCATGACTGCCCAAAAGCGGATCTGTTGGCAAAACGGCATTAGGAGCCTCGATGCAAGCGGAAACGACCATGCTTAAAAAGATGGAAGCGATTATAATTATTTTTTTCAATTTATATTATCCAAAAAAAATCACTCTACTTCATCAAAAGAATATGGCTTGCCGGTGCGGAGAGATTCGACAGCTAAAATCGTAGCTTTTGTTGTCGCAAAAAGGGATTCGGCGTCAATTGGCATTGGCTTTCCAAGTTTAATAGCTTCGATTGTCTTAGCTACTTCTTCGTTAATGCCTTTGCTGCCGTCGAAAGTATATTGTTTGCTTTTATTAGAGCTAAAAAGCTCAAGCGTTTTGAAATTATTCATTATCGCTGTTTTTCTCTCGCAAAAAACTTCGCAATACTCTTTTGGTACAGAGCCGTCGCCGTTAGCAAGATAAGCGATAGAGCCAATCGAGCCGTCGGACATTTTGAGTGTGATTATTACGTTGTCGTAATTTTCCACAGCGGCGTTGTCAGAAGAGATGGCTTGAGAGTAAACTTCGACTGGCAGGGCATCTGTTAAATAAATCATGCAATCAATAAAATGACATACTTCGCCGATAATGCGTCCGCCATTAAGAGGTTCATGCACCCAATGCGATTTCGGAGTGAAGCCAGCATTGCTGCGATAAGTTATCACCATTTTATCTTGGCGGCTGCCGAAAAACTCTTTGATTTTGACAAATGGGGCGGAGAATCTGCGATTATATCCGACCATAAGCCCAGCTTCAGAGGCATTGTAAGCGTTTTTTATATCTTTCAGTTGCTCTAAATTAATCGCCAAAGGCTTTTCGACAAATACGCTTTTGCCCATTCGGAGGGATTCAGCAACGTATTCGGCATGTGTGTCGTGCCGTGAAGCGATAAATATAGCGTTTATATTTTTATTTTTAATTATCGACATAGAATCAGTCGTAGCTTCGGCAAATTTAAATATATCGCCAGCTGTTTTGGCATTGACTGGCGTAGCGGTCGAAACGGAAACAAACTCCACCCCGAGCGATTTAAGCGGCGGCAAAAGATTATTCGTAGCGAAATTGCCAGCTCCGATGAAGCCCAATTTTATATCTGATTCAGCTTTGGGATGTTTGAGCTTGACTGTGTGCAGCTTTTCGAGCTTTCTTTCGGGATAGCGTAGTAAAATTCCTAAATATTTTTCATGCGTTTTGCCAGTGATTATGTCGTAGGCTTTCGTAGCTTCGGAAATATCAAACGTATGGCTGGTCATGGATTGGACGTCCAATTTCTTTTGCGACAGCAAATCCACAAAAGCCTGCATATTTCTATTTTCTGTCCATCGGACGAACGCAAAAGGATAGTCATTGCCACGCTCTTCGTAATTGGCATCGTACCTGCCGGGTCCATAAGAGCATGAGATTTTGAAGTCAATCTCTTTTTGATAAAATTTCCCTCTATCGAGTACCATCGGTACAGCGCCCACTACTATTACTTTCCCCCTTTTGCGGGTAATGTCAAGCGCGAGAGCGACAGGCTCTACCGAATCAGAGCTTGCGGTAATAATTACGGCGTCCACTCCTTCGCCGCGAGAGAAGCTCTTTATTGTTTCAATTTGCGAAGCATTAGACAAAAGCGTCAAGTCAGCACCGAATTGCTTAGCCAGCGGGAAAAGTTCAGGATTGACGTCCAGTCCGACCACTCGGCAGCCGGCGGCTTTCAGCAATTGTACGGTGATTTGTCCCAAAAGCCCTAAGCCCATAACGGCGACGGTTTCGCCTAATTGCGGCTCAGCTTGGCGAAAGCCTTGCATTGCAATAGATCCAAGAGTTGTAAAGGCGGCATCTTCGAGCGAAACGTTTTGGGGCAGCTTAACGACTAAATTTTTTGGTACGCTAACGAATTCGGCATGATTAGCGTAGCCCGCGCCTGCCGCTGCTACTCTGTCGCCGGGCTGAAAGTCCGAAGTGTCGCTTTCGACTACCACGCCCGAGAGCGAATAGCCCAGAGATTTATATGATTCCAGCTTGTTTTGCACTTTTTTAATGGCGGTCATTAAGCCTTCTTTTTTGACCATATTGATAACTTGGCGGAACTGCTCGGGCTGATTGCGAGCCCGCGTCAAAAGACTCGATTGCGTGTTGGAAACTGATGCTTTTTCAGTGCCAGCGCTGATTAAACTATAAACGGTGCGTATAAGCACGCCGCCTGCTAAACATTGAGGAGCTGGTACTTCAGCTACTATCATTTCGCCGTCTTTTTGATATTGAACTACTTGGAGCATTTTTATTTTTTAATTATTTTTTGATAATTTTTAAATGTATGAACTAATTAGAGTTTGAAACTCGAATACAATGTTTTGAGCGGAATTTTCCCGATAGATTTATACTTGTACATATCGGATAGTTTTTGAGCTGCCGAAGTTAATTCCTCTGATTTTATGCCGTTGTTTATCGAATTCCATGCTTCCAAAAATGTGGACAAATGATCTGCTGCGCGTACAAGCTCGCCGTCGATTGGGGAAAATTCGTCACTGTTGTACAATTCAGAGATGGCGTCAATTGTCAGTTGCGATTTTATCTTATTTTTTTGGACAATTTTATTGGAAAATTCATCGTGAGTGAAATACTTTAATTCCTTTATCCAAGACTGCTCAACGTGCGGATATATTTCTTGTTCGGCAAGAGTTTGCTCCAAATCAGAAATCAACTCGTCAAATTCGCGAGAAGATTTTTTAACGGGAGAAATAATGTCCCGCGTAACCGCTTCTGGCAAATCATGGAAAAGCCCGCCAAAAAAATTATTATATATGCGCTTCGGGCAATTCGGCAAATCGCGAGTGAAAAAATAGCTAATAGCTGCGACAAGCATCGAATGACCCAAAACGGAAGTCTTTGGCACTCTTGGTGTTTGCGCCCAGCGAACTTGAAATCGCAGCTGTCCGCAAAGATCGATGAAATTAGTTATAGTGTGCCGAGAGATTATTTTTTTTATGCCGTCCAAATCAGAATAATTATTTATATCGTGCATAA
Source organism: Kapaibacterium sp. (SeqCode) (assembly GCA_038218865.1). GTDB lineage: Bacteria > Bacteroidota > Ignavibacteria > Kapaibacteriales > UBA2268 > JBBRJR01. The sequence goes on from JBBRJR010000140.1 coordinate 4,466, forward strand.
GGTCGGACTCGATTTTTACATTCTGATAATTATTAGGATTGGCGTAGCGGACTATTTGGAACTCCCAATAGCTTGCGTAAATATGTGCAGCATTCAAAATTCGGCAAGTTAATTTATCTTCCGGCGATTGCTCATCGGAATTTTCTTCGAGCAAATATTTTCGGAGTTCTTCTTTGATTATTGCGTCTTCTATTTTTGGTTCAAGCTCTTTGAAAATGAACTGATTAAGCTTAGCGTAAACTTCTGCGTGCCTTTTTATTTCTCTAAATATCGGTGATTTAATATCGGAAATAATTATTCGTCGCAAAAGCTCGTAGATGCCGTCGCGTATGAGCAATTCCCAATTAACGACGTTGCCGCGCGCCTCCTCGTATTTGCCGAGAACGTAGGCGATAATCATCTTGTGGGCGTGTTTGTCAAGCTCGATTAGCTCCATCGGGCGTAAGCGGTCGTTCCAGCGTTGTATGTGAAATCCGCGGAACATTTCATTGACGAGCGAAAAATTAACTATCATTCTGCTATTCCTAAAAATTGCAAATTATCTGTACATTTTGCCTAATGTCCAAGTATATTTTGTCTCGGATTTTTGCTTAAACGGCTCTTTGCCAACTTTGGCAGTAAATTCGGTGATTAAATTCATCTCGACTAAATTAATTTGTCCGCGTGGCGAAACTTCCATTCTTATGATCCCTTTGCCTAGAGAAGATGTGGGTTGTATTAAATCAGGATAGCCCGTAGTTGTAAAAAATTCGTCTGTACCGACCAAACTGTCGAGCTCGGCGCGTATAACATACCCGCGTGGGCTAAAAGCTGTCAGCTTTACCTGTGCCGAGTCGTTGTATCTAATGCCATCTACATAAATATCAAATGGCTTGACCCAAGCGGAATCTATAAAAACTCTCTCGGCAGGTATCAAATTTCTTTGTACATTGGTAAAAAAAGCGAGAAAATTGTCTGATAGCGAGTTGTTCCATATATAATTTAATTTTTGATCTTTTATGCCGTTATCTTCATCATTTACGGCTTTGCGAGAATCCATAAGCGCATCTCCGTCAATTTTGGCAAGCTCGTTATATGCCGAATAAGTCAAAAAGAATTCTTTGCCCATCGGAATTACATACGACAGAAAGTCAAGCTGATTAAAAGGAGCATCTGAGTCGTCGTCCTGTGAATCAAAATATATTTTCTTTACGCCATTTTCATAAAATTCATATCGAAGCGAATCCATCATAACTTTTATTATATAAAACCCCTTCTCTGGTATTGTATTTTGCAGCAGAGTAAAGTAATACAGGACGCGGCGTTCGTAATTTTCCTTAGTGGAATCGCTTTTTATTCTTTGAATTTTAGAAATTTCTTCAAATGAATAATTATGGAAAATATTAGTTTTATAGCTTACATTCAGCTTATAATTATTGTAGTCATTGCTATTTGGATTGGACTCGCCTTTTTGAGCAAGTAAAGGAATATTTGATACGACAAGCACAAACAGCAAAACATAAAGAATTTTGTTCATTTTTTTAATCCTTTCAAATTTTTTATATAAAACATTGTAAAAGCGGTAATTGTCATACCATCGTATATCGTACCTTTTTCAATCAATTCAATAATTTCATCCGCACCTTTTTCGAGTAAAACTATTTCTTCACTTTCGTCAGGTTTGGCAATGTTAAATATAATATTTTTTGCTGAATAAACATAACAAATCTCGTCGGTAACGCCATTAAATGGATTAAAAGCTCCAATTAATTCCAAATTATCGGCAATTCCGCCAGTTTCTTCCTCTAATTCAGCTTGAGCAGCCTCGAAGTAAGACAGGTTTTCTTTTCTGCCGCCGCCCGGAAACTCTAAACTTTCCCGCCGGTTTAAGTAGCGAAATTGGCTTGTCATTAATAATTTTCCGTTTTCAAGCACCGGAACAATCATTACCGAGCCGCGCGAAGCGACATAAAAGTAATCTCCTTTAGCGCCTGAGGGCATAACGTAAGTATCCTTTTTGTAGGTCCAAAAAGGATTTTCGTTCATTACTTCGCTCGCCAAAGTATCAAATTTATGAGCCACAGCAGTCCATTAGGTCGCATCTTTCAAACATAATAGATAGCTCTATCGCTGCGTTTTCGTCAGAATCCGATCCATGTACGGCATTGAAAGATTTATTTTCGCCGTATTTTTTTCTGATGGTGCCTTC
>JBBRJR010000141.1:0-6646 GCA_038218865.1 Kapaibacterium sp. (SeqCode)
GTTAGTATCGACTAAAAGGTGAATTTTAAGTTATTTCGTATTTTGATTATTTGTTTATTTTGGAATTCGCATAAACATAGATAATCAAGACAATGAGTAAATCCAATTCAAGATTATTCTTGATATAAACAATATAATTTCGTAATTTTGTGCAATAAAAGTATTGATATTACTTTTGTATATTAATAGTTTTTTTTGCATAAAACATAGAGAAAAATGGAAGAGACAATTAGAATCATATTGGTTATTTTGGCTAGCTACCTTTTAGGATCTTTCCCAAGTGCAGTCGTTATCAGCAAAAAGTTTTTCGGATTCGATATTCGCGAAAAGGGCAGTGGCAATATGGGCAGCACTAACGCTTTCCGTATATTAGGCTGGAAATGGGGCTTAACTGTTCAAGTCTTAGACTTGCTTAAAGGAGTTTTGGCAGTTTTAGTTATTGCTCCGCTTATAGCACACAACGTAACATTCCCTAATGCAACAAATTTTGAACATATAACTATAATTAAAATTTTAGCCGGTTTGTCAGCTGTTTTCGGGCATATCTGGTCCGTATTTGTTAATTTCCGCGGCGGCAAAGGCATTAACACTGCTGCCGGCATGCTATTAGCAATCGTGCCGATAGACGTTTCGATTGCTATAGGAATTTTCATTTTGGCTGTAGTTCTATCGGGTTATATTTCCTTGGGTTCGATAGCAGCGGCATTTACAATCCCGTCGTCATTGTTTGTACGATATAACTTTTTGCATGTGAATATTCCCTCCTACGAGATATTGGTTTATTTTTCGTTAGTAATTACATTGCTCGTTATCTATACTCATAGAGCAAATATAAAGCGTTTGATAAATGGAAACGAGAGTCGATTTTCTAAATTACAGTTAGTTGATTTCAGGAAAAAGTCAGGAAAATAGAGTTGAGCAAAAAAATTATAGTACTCGGCGCCGGCGGTTGGGGAACTGCTTTGGCTAATCTACTTTCTGATAATCATATCGTTTCGCTCTGGAGTTATGAAAAATCAGTCTGCGACGAAATTAATTATAATCATACGAATACGGTTTTTTTGCCGTCAGTAGAATTAAATCCTAATATAGTTGCTCACAGTGATCTCTCTGAAATTGAAAATAACGAGATTATTTTGAATACTATTCCTACCCAATTTATTCGTGAGAATTTAAAAAATTACAAAGAATTACTAAATAACAAATTAATTGTAAACGGCTCGAAAGGAATTGAAAAAGATACTCTTTCTCGGATTTCCCAAATTTTTATTGATGATTACGGCGTACCGCCAGAAAATTTTGTAGCCCTTAGCGGGCCCAGTCATGCCGAGGAAGTATCTCGAAAACTGCCTACAGCTGTTGTTGCCGCTTCTTTAGAAATTTCAACAGCAAAATTAATACAGAAAGATTTTTCTACTCCCGAGTTTAGAATATATACTTCCGAAGACGTTATTGGTACAGAAATCGGTGGCGCTCTCAAAAACGTAATAGCTATCGCCGCCGGTATAATAGACGGCTTAAAACTCGGGGACAACACCAAAGCTGCACTCATTACTCGCGGCATAGCTGAACTGCTCAGGCTCGGTGTCGCTTGCGGTGCTATGCCATGGACATTTTCGGGTTTGTCTGGCTTGGGCGATTTATTCGTTACTTGCAATAGCAAACACAGTCGCAATAGATTAGTCGGCGAATTAATCGGACGCGGACAAAAGCTTAGCGAAATCATCGCAAGTATGAAAATGGTTGCCGAGGGCGTCGTTACGACTGAATCAGCTCTTAATTTAGGTAAAGAGCACAAGGTTGAAATGCCCATCACTGAACAAGTTTATAAGATTCTGTTCAAAGATTTAGACCCGCTGGACGCTATAAAGGAACTTCTAACCCGCGAAAGCAAAAAAGAGTGGGGCTGGTAAGGCGAATTACAAGTTACTTTTCAGATGGAGTCCACCTTCGAGGTGGACTCCATCTAAGGAACGTAAGGAACAACGATCGTTGTTCCCTACAATCCTATTGGAACGACATGTAAATTAATTATATACCGCAGCAACGTTGCTAACATCCATTGAAAACATTTTTTTCCTACTAACATGTCACTCCTACGGAGCTTTTTTAGATGGGGCTGCCCCGATAAGTCGAATGACGTGCTTTTAAGACTGGCACGCATGTTCAAATAACCTTGTGATGATACCCACATTTTTAAACACCCCCCGACCCCCTCTTACAAGAGGTGGAGGAAGAAACACTGAAATTATAAGAACTTACGAAATTCAATTTCCATGTTCTTGTCCCCCCTCTTTTAAGAGGGGGCTAGGGGGTGTTCCTATTATGTTTGCCGTTTTATTGTTCATTTAACAAAAATGTTATGTATAAAACCTAAAAATATACCTTATCGGGGCAGCCCCATCTGGTGTGGAAGTCGCGTTTGTTTGTTTGGAAAGGACACGGAGTGCCGTGTCCCTACATGAAGAAAATCTGAGTTACTTTTCTTTCCCAATGCCTAAAACCCAAAGCCTTCAGCCTTCCCTGCCTTTTCTTTTAATATTTTTTGGAATAATACAACATTCCAATGACTGACCAGACGCTTAAAAGTAGGAAAGGTAGCCATATAACATTTGGATGGGAGGTTTGAAAGAAATAAGTCGTCATTTCCGAAGGAGTTTTGTGCGCTAAGTTTGAAGCAAACTCGAATGCATCACGAGGAGCGACGCTATGAATTCCTTTTGCCTCCAAATATTTGAGAGCGATGTAAGATTTTTCGCCGTAATGCTTGTATATCCAGCCTCCGAGCAGACCTCCACCGGACAAACCGATTGCCCAAGAGATGTTCATCAGCCCCATGTAGAGTGATTTGTTGTTTGGAGGCGCTTGCAAGGCGATATATTCCGCGAATTTGGGGCTTGTAATCATTTCGCCAAAAGAATAACAAACAATTCCGAGTATTAGCCACAATCCGCTTTGTGAATATCCAGCTAAAAACAATCCTAATCCCGCTAAAAGTATGCTTACTGCGAGCGTATGCGTTATTTTTATCCTCGAAGACAGCTTTGTAGCGACTATTACGAACATTATTATCAATCCGGAGTTAAGGTTATACAGCCATTCGTAGGCTATTTGCGTTCCGCGCGGCGTTTCGGACGTCATCCACAGTGGCAAAAGCGAAGCAATTTGCGTTGTATCGCTCCAATCGTAGATGTAATTCGGAAGTGTCTCGTAGAATTGCATATAAGTCATCGTGAAACCTGACATTATGAGCACAAAAAGCCCAATTCTTTTTGTGAAAAGCGTTCTAATGAGTAGTTGAAGCACTCCGCTGTCGTTTGTTTGCGAGCGAGTGTCGTTTTTAATCAAGAGTAATATAATTAGATTAGCCGAAAATATAATTGCGGAGCCATAGAAGACACTTTGCCAAGAAATTCCCTTCAAATAAAGCGCAATTGGGGGACCAAAAAACACAGCGAAGTTGATTAAAAAAACGTAAACGCCCCATCCAACGGAAGAATTTTCGCTTTGAAGCTCCTCGGCGATCCATCCTTGCAAAGCGGGCTTGAATGTTCCCAAGCCGAAGCCTAATATAAGTGTTCCGCCGAGGAATGGAAGGAACTGTCTTTGCGTTGCTAAGAGTAAATATCCTATTATTACGAATAAAGATGAGATTATCATCGATTTTCTTTTGCCTATTCTGTCTGAAACTCCGCCAAAAAAGACAGGGGAGAGGTTTTGCACTAACGCCCACCAGAAAAAGATGATTCCTTTTGTGGTTTGCTCGAAGTGCAAGCCGCCTGAGACGTCTTTTTGTGCGATGTAAATGGGTATTTGGAGTATTGCTACCCAATAAGCCAAGCGTTCTATCATTTGAAGCACGTTCAAAAGCCAGTAACGGTTGGTAAATTTGTTTATTTGTGTTATTATTTTCATATTTTTGGCAATAAAAAAAAACGCAATTTAAGAATAATTGCGCTTTAATTTTTATAAATTTAAATCGGTAAAAGAATATTCCGGTTTAAATCTTTACGTCTAAGAATCCACGCTCGATTTGTTTTTGTGCAGTGGACATTATGTTTTGTAAAGGCGGCACGTTTGCTAATAGAGTAAGCATTTGGTTCTGCATACTCGATGTTCCATGCAGCGATTCTTTGAGTACATCCTTTTGCAGACCGTTTTGTACGGTCATTTGTGGCTTTTCAGGGATTTTTGGTTCCTGTATTTGAATATTATCTACTGTCATAAAAACCTCCACTCCCATAGATAGTTTTTTTTATAAGGACTTGACTTGTAAAATTAACGTAGAAAGGAAAATATTATTATAAAATGTGAAATAATAAAATTGTAGAGGCATTTGAACATATTTTTTCCTTGAAAAATGGAAGAATATTCGTATTTTGGCAATTGTATTTTTCAAAGATTTCAAATTTATTTTAGGAAAATCTATGTGTGGAATAGTTGGTTATATAGGTAATAAGCCTGTGGCGCCTGTTTTATTGAATGGTTTGAAGCGGATGGAGTATCGGGGCTATGATTCTGCGGGTTTATCAGTGATTACCGATAATAAATTAATGACTATCAAGAAGAAAGGGAAGGTAGCAGATTTAGAAAAGTTGCTTTCTGGTGTTAAATTGGATTCTACTATAGGCATAGCACACACGCGTTGGGCTACCCACGGCTTTCCTAACGATGTAAATGCTCATCCTCACGAGGATAATTCCGGTAGAATAGCTATCGTGCACAATGGAATTATCGAAAATTATGTTTCTTTGAAAAAAGCTTTGTCTAACAACGGCTATACGTTTAAGTCCGAGACTGATTCAGAGGTTTTAGCTGTATTTATCGGCGCACTTTACAAGCAAACCAAGGATTTAGAAAAGGCAATACAGTTAGCTTTGGCTGACGTAGTCGGTACTTTCGGTTTATTGGTCATTTGTGCGGACGAGCCGGATAAGATAATTGGGGCAAGGCGTGGTAGCCCGATGGTTTTGGGTATTGGCGAAGATGAATATATCTTGGCGAGCGATGCAACTGCGATTATTCAATATACAAAGCAGGTTATTTATCTTTCAGATAACGAAATGGCAATTATTACCCGCGATAGCTTTGCTACAAAAACTCTTGATGATGAACTTACCGATAATGTTATTCATGAAATTGAATATGATATAGAAGAATTGGAGAAAGGCGGCTTTGATCACTTTATGCTTAAAGAAATATCGGAGCAGCAAGTTACAATACAGAATGCTTTTAAGGGTAGATTGCTTGTAGAAGAAGGCAATGTCAAACTTGGTGGCTTGACTACTGTCCAAGATAAGCTTCGGAACGCTAAGCGCATAATTCTAACTGCCTGCGGTACGTCTTGGCACGCCGCTATGGTGGGTGAATATTTGATTGAGCAGCTTGCGGGCATTCCTGTTGAAGTCGAATACGCCTCGGAATTCCGTTACCGCAACCCTGTTCTTTATCCGGACGACGTTGTTTTCGCACTTTCGCAAAGTGGCGAGACTGCGGACACTCTTGCGGCTGTTCACGAGGCTAAGCAAAAGGGTTGCACCGTGCTTGGAATTGTTAATGCCGTCGGTAGCTCTATAGCCCGTGAGACTGAAGCGGGAATTTATATTCATGCGGGACCTGAAATCGGGGTTGCTTCAACCAAAGCGTTTACTTCGCAGCTTGCGGTATTGACTTTGCTTGCTTTATATTTAGGTAGAATGAGAAATTTGTCGCAGCTTGAAGGTAAAAAGATAGCTAAAGAGATTATTTCATTGCCTGAAAAGATTAATTCGATTCTTAATGACAGTGAGAAAATAAGAAGTATTGCCCAAGAGTATTCTAAAGCGAAGAATATTATTTATTTAGGAAGAGGATATAACTTCCCTGTTGCTTTGGAAGGTGCTTTAAAGCTTAAAGAGATTTCTTATATTCACGCTGAGGGCTATCCTGCTGCTGAAATGAAGCATGGACCTATTGCGCTGATTGATGAGAACATGCCCGTTGTGTTTATTGCTACTCACGATGAAATTTATAGTAAAATAATTTCTAATATTGAAGAAGTAAAAGCCCGTGGTGGAAAAGTAATTGTTATAGCCACCGAAGGCGACGAAGAGATTAAAAATATAGCTAATCATATTATTTACATTCCCAAATCCTTGCCAATGCTAACGCCGATTTTGTCAGTTATTCCTTTGCAATTACTTGCTTATTATTTTGCGCTCGAATTAGGCCGCTCTATTGATCAACCACGAAACTTAGCTAAAAGTGTAACCGTCGAATAGGAGACAACAATGCTTACCCAAAAGTTAATAAGTCTTTTCGGCGTATTAATAATTATATTAATTGTCTGGCTTATGTCGGAAAATAGAAGGAACTTCCCCTGGCGTATTGTCATTTGGGGAATACTCTTGCAATTCGCAGTAGGCGTTGTAGTCTTAAATTTTCCAGCTGGCATAGAATTCTTTAAATGGTTTGGCGATGAAGTAGCTGTATTCTTGAATTATAGCAATAAGTCCGCCGAGTTTTTATTTGGTAATATACTAAATCCTGCATATTCCGGCACGTTCGGTTTTCAATTCGGCGTAATTGTCTCTGTTACAATCATCTTTTTCTCGGCTTTTGTGTCTCTTTTGTATCATTTTGGAATTATACAGAAGGTAGTTTTAGG
>JBBRJR010000142.1:0-6597 GCA_038218865.1 Kapaibacterium sp. (SeqCode)
ACATATTATTAAAATTAAATTTTTCATTTTTATTTGAATTTATAGTTTATAAAATATAATTATATATCTTGCAAAGCACGATATATTTAACGTAGGCTTCGCATAAAATAATACACAAACTTTTGATTTGAATCAAAAGCAGTTATTTGTTGAATAATAAATTAAGCTGGCATACTCATGATTTATATTATTCAAGATAATTTATTATATTAAATAAAGCGCGGTGGGGGAGAATCAATTTGTGGGAAATGAGATTTTGCTTTCAGGGGATAATAATCAGGAAAAGCAGCATCGCCGTAAGCGATTAAATTTGCATTTTGGCTGCTGAACACGAGAAAAAGAGAGAAGGAATTCAGTAATTTATAAATTCGAGAGCCGCTTGTTCCTTCAGTATTGAAATTTTTTGCAATTAAATCATTCAAATCTTTGAATAATTGCATCTCTTTTTTATCATTGATGCAACGAATCTTCATTAAATTATTTTCAATTTTCAAATCAATGATATCATACATTTCATTATTATAGAGAAATTCGTGTTTTTCTAATCTTTTAAATCCGATATCATCCAAGGGAATTGTTAAATTCACAACCTCTTCGTCGCTTAGGCTATGCTTTATTGCATATTTCATTTCCTTTTTTATTCTATTTTGAAAAAAAGAAAAGACGCCGACAAATGCTATAGAATTAATGATAATAGTAATTAATAACAATATAGCTATCGATTTCTTCAATTAATTTTCCAAAAATAATGTTAAAAAATGAAATAAGTTAAAGCGTAAACGTACAGCGGTTTTCATTATTATTATTGAAAAACCCGCCGAATAAGTATAAGACAGTTATTTAAGCTTTGTGTGATACAAAAAATCAATCCAAGTCATTTAGTATTCTGCGTATATCTTTTTCGCGGCCAAAGAGTACCAATATATCGAATTCTTTTATCACATGTTCGGGCGAAGGAATGCCGACAACTTCTATCTGCTCGATTTCTCCGCTAATTAGCATACCCCTGACCTTGATACTTTTTTTAATTGTAACCAAGTTAAGCGAGAAATCTTGGCGAAGATTGCTATCTATAATTTTTTTGCCAATAAGATATTTTGGGGTAACAATTTCGTAGATGCCGTATTCATCGTTTATCATCATCGAGCTGATGACACCGCGTATCATTAAGCGTTTGGATAACTGTTCGGCGGCTTCTGCCTCAGGCAGCAAAACCTCATCTACGTTCATTAGGTGCAGCAGTTTTTCGTGTATGGGTGTTGTTACGCGGGCAATAATATTTTTAACGCCCATTTCTTGCAAATGGGAAGTCGTAAGAATTGAATTATTAAAATCATTGCCGATAGCTACTATTACTGCATCCATATCGTTTAAATTAAGCGATTTGAGTGCTTTGGCGTCTTTGGATTCCATGCAAACGGCGAGCGTAACTCGTTCGGCGATTTCATCTATCCTTTCTTGATGATGATCAATAGCTATTACTTCGGCGCCTGCTTCGCTTAGCCTCAATGCGAGATTATAGCCGAAGTAGCCCAGCCCGATAATGCAAAACTTTTTTAGTGTCATAAATAAACCTTTTGAATTATTTTATTATCCAATTAATATTTTTGCCTGCGGTAAATTGTACCGCGTTTCTTCTTTATGCGAGAAAAAGGACAAGAAAAATGCCAAAGAACCTATCCTGCCGATAAACATCATCGCTGTCAGTACGGCTTTTCCGCCAGTACCGATATGAAATGTCAAATTCCGCGATAGCCCGACAGTACCCAATGCCGAGGTTGCCTCAAATATTAGATCCATCGGGCTTTTGTCCGGCTCAAATAACATCAAAAGAGTGCAACCGAAAGTTAGAACAATAAGCGATGCAAATATTATCATAAATGCTTTGCGGACATCGCTATTAAGCACGTGCCGCTGAAATACTTCGACCTTTTCTTTTCCTTTCAATAAATTGACAAAGGAAAGGAAGGCTATTGCGAAAGTAGTAGTTTTGATGCCGCCGCCCGTCGAACCCGGCGAAGCCCCAATCCACATAAGCACAATTGTAAAAAGTACAGTGGCATTGCCCAAGCCTTCTGTTGGAAAGGTATTGAAACCTGCTGTCCGGCTGGTAACTGATAAAAACAATGCCGAATAGACTCGGTTAAAAAAAGTTGTCCCCCAAAAAGGTTCAACTAAAGAAAAAACCACTGCCCCGATGATGATTAGTATCAAAGTTGTTGATAGGACAAGTTTCGTATTCGGCGTAAGTTGATGGTACATGCTTTTCTTGGCTATTTTACGAGAGCGTAGATTCAATATGTTAGTAAGCACATGAAAACCTAAGCCCCCAAGAACTATCAAACACATAACAGTTGTCGGAAAAATAAAAGAAGTAGAGTATGTATGTGTCATCAAATTATCTGAATAAAGAGAAAAACCGGCATTACAAAAAGCAGAGATAGAGTGAAACACACTTGTAAAAAACAAACGTGAATCAATTTTAAAAAAGCCGCCACCCAAAGAAATATAAATCAAAAAAGCGCCGGCAGCTTCTATAGAAAAAGTCAGAATAGCAATCCGTTTCAATATCTTTTTTATGCCGTCAATACCATCGTTGCTTAAAAATTCGCTCATCATAATGCGAAAACCTATACTCATTTGCCCTTGGAGCAAAATTGCAAAGAAGGTTGTAATTGTCATTACGCCCAATCCGCCAATTTGTATCAGCCCCAAAATTATCAATTTCCCCAAAAAGCTGAAAGTAGAAGGAGTATCGACAGCTGATAAACCTGTAACGCAGACCGCGCTTGTCGAGGTAAATAGCGAATCGATAAAGCTTAAATTTACGCCCGGATAAACAGATTTGGGCATCAACAAAAGCAGTGTACCGACAGTTATAATTAGTGCAAAACTTAACGCAAATATTGCGCTTGGGTGTAATTTTATTTTAGATAAATAATGATTGTATCGCAATGCTTTCATGGCAATTGAGCCTACGACAATAAGCTGCAATGCAATCAAATAGCCGAAGGAGACTTGATTGTATCCTTTAGCGAGCGAATGCTCATTTAGATTATGCGTGATAGAGCTGGACAGAAAAAAATTCAATATTAATATTACCGACAAGATGAGTTCCGGCATGCGGTCTTTGATGTATGCTCTTACGTTATGTACAAGATAAAATCTCGCAAGCTCTTGCGCTAGGTAAAGATAAATTGATATACGAAAAATAACAGCTACTATATTAAAAAAACTTTCCGAGACGTTAAAGCCGACCAAAGCCAAAATAGCCGCAAGTGAAACTATGCCAATTATGGATAACATTCCATCTAAGGTGTATCTAAGTTTTCGCCATTTATCTTTATACATTTTATAAATTGAAAATTTCTAAAAACGAAAATTAGTAAATATAAAATCATTGACAAAGGTTTTTTTTGCGGTTCAATATTTGTGTCAATTCAAAAAATAATAATCATAATTACTGGTTTTTATTGTTTGCTCCAAATCCGTGTGTTTAAATTTAATTCCTCTACAACGCCTACGACTAAGTTCAAATCCCTGAAATATTCATTTATTTTTTCGGGTTTATCCGACCGAGTGTAAAATGAAGGCTCGAATAACTGCCCTCTGTATGGAATTGCAATAAATAAATGTGAGCCAACGAAAGAAATCATGATATTTTTTTTGCACTGATTTTTAAAGTCTAAAAGTCGCCTCATCAAAGCGGAGGATAATATATACCGAGCTTCTACTTGGTCAGTGCCATAAACGGCAAAAGCTTTTTCAAAATCTGGATCTTCGAGGGAAATCAGCTTGCCTCGCCCAATGTTCATCTTTTGAAAGAATTTGCCTACCCGTCCAAATGATTTTTCGGCAAAATCAGGCAAAACAAAATATTTGCCTGTAAAGTTTTTATTAAAATCTGCCATGAAAAATAATCCATCAAAAAGACTATGCCATTTGCTCCCGCCTTCGTCATCGTCGTTCTTAGATCGGTACTTGGCGTGAATTTCAGAAAAAGCGATGTGAGTATCTCCGATTCTCCCCTCAACCAAATCATCGCCGAAATATTTGTCAGCCTGTCTTAGATAAAGTTCAGATTTAGCGAAATGATTCTGTTGAATAAAATTATTAGGATCATACTTCAAATTGGGATGTAAAAAATTGACAATGACGCGAATTATTTTATTCTTATAGTCGGTTATAAGCTCAGTTTTTATTTTATGATTTGCACCAAGAACAAATAAAAATGTAAATAGAGCTAATATTATCGATATAATGAAAGCAATATTGTCCTCATTGCCGTCTAAATATTTTCCGTTTTGGATTTGACCGTTAATAAATATTCCCAACAAAACTATTACTACTACAAAAAGGAAATAATATAATAAATTCATAAATACTTTTTTGACATTCTTTTTTCTTTTCACTTCCAATTCATTAAGAGAGCTTTGCAAAACGTTAATATAAAACGAATTAAACTCATCTAATGTTTTCATATACACCTCGTGTTTTAATCATTATTTGAATTAAAAATGTTAGCTTTTGAAAAGTTCTTTAACGTTAATATTTTGTTTTTCAGTTTCCTCTGCTTCGAAGTATTGTTTAGTTTTCATACGCATAGCCGCAGCACAAAGATTAGTAGGGAACATTTGCACGGCGTTGTTATAGCTATTTACCGAGCTGTTAAAAGCCCTGCGGGAAGCCGAAAGCTGTTCTTCGAGTTCGTTGAGCGCGGCTTGAAGTTGTAAAAAATTAGTGTTTGCTTTTAAATCCGGATAATTCTCAACTTGTACGCTTATCGAGCGCAGGGCTTTGCTAAGCTGGTTGTTCAGTGCAATTTTTTCATCTTCTGAGAGAGTTCCTTGCATAGCACGGCTGCGAAGTTCAGTTATCTCTGTAAGTGTTTGTCTTTCGTGCTGCATGTAAGTTTGCACCGAAGAAACAAGGTTGGGCAAAAGGTCATACCTTTTTTTTAAGTAGGCATCGATACTTGCAAATGAATTATTAACTTGATTTCGCCGCGAGATGAGCATATTAAACACCAATGCAAGTGCGAAAATTACTACGAGAGCGATGATAAGTGGAGTGGACATAGCAAATTCCTTTATAATTATTTAACTTGAAACCTAATTTTATTTAATATAAGTATAAATTCATTGATTTGCAAACAAATTAATTAAAAATAAGATTTATAGATACTTTTATACAATTTAATCTATTTAATGAACGTCTGTTTTATTTTCAAAAATCGAAGGACGAACCATATAGTATTGCTACATTTTTTTTTAAAGTACTTTTGCAATTCACAATGGGAGCCTTATTATTATGAGCGACAAAAAAGGAAAGATTCTTTGGATTGATGATGAAATCGAGCTACTAAAGCCGCACATCATCTTACTTAATCAACGTGGTTTCGAGACTGATACCGCTACCAATGGCGAAGACGCTATCGAAATGGTGAAACGCCAGCACTATGATCTAATATTTTTAGATGAAATGATGGTCGGCATAAGCGGCTTAGAAACCCTCTCGCATTTGAAAGAAGTCGATGCTTCCACGTACGTGGTGATGGTTACGAAAAATGAATTAGAAAGCGTAATGGAAGATGCTATCGGGCGGAAAATCGATGATTATCTGACAAAGCCAGTAAATCCAACGCAGATATTACTTGCCTGTAAAAAATTCATCGAAGGTGAAAGCATTGTAAAAGAAAGATTTACGCAAGATTACTTGCGTGGATTTAACGAGCTTTCGATGAAAATGCTCGAGCCGCTTAATTGGAAGGATTGGCAGGAAATTTATGTCCAGCTTGTCAATTGGTCAATTGAATTAGATAGGCATACCGAAGTCGGGCTACAGCAAACTTTGCAGGATAAATGGAAAGAATGCAATACTGAGTTTTGCAAATTTTTCGAGAATAATTATCACGATTGGCTTACTCATCCGGATGATAAGCGTGATGATGATAACCCCGTTCTTTCGCCACACTTGTCAGATACTTATGTCCTGCCACATTTGAAAAAAGGACAAAAAGTTTTCTACTTCGTCGTTGATTGCTTGAGGCTGGATCAATGGATAATGATGAAGGAATTGCTGACGCCGTATTATAATTTCAAAACAAATTATTACTCAAGCATATTGCCGACGGCTACGCCTTACGCGCGAAATTCTATTTTTTCAGGACTTTATCCGGACGATATAAAAAAGTATTTCCCTCAATGGTGGAACGTCGATTCAAATACCGAAGACCACAAGCAAAACGCTTATGAAAAGGAATTACTTGAATCATGGCTCGAACGCCGCAGGATTAATACAAAGGGTAAAGTTGGATTTGTTAAAATTTTCGATACAGATTTCGGCAAAAAAATTGAGCGAGAGCTAAATACTTACTACGATAATGCTATCACGGCAATAGTTATCAATGCTGTCGATATGATTGCTCACTCTCGTTCTGACTACGCTATACTTAAAGAAATTGCGCCAGACGAATCTGCGTATCGTTCGCTGACTCGCTCGTGGTTCCAGCATTCCAGCTTTTTCGGAATGCTTAAAGCACTATCGAAGCAAAAAGATATAAAGATAATAATTACTACCGACCACGGCTCTATTCGC
>JBBRJR010000143.1:0-6596 GCA_038218865.1 Kapaibacterium sp. (SeqCode)
GCTAACACGCCCGTCTTTGCGAGAGTATGCACCCTTTACTTTCTATGACTTTTATTTTCAAGGCGACGTAACTGGCAATCCAAATTTAAAAAGAGCGCTTATTCAAAATTATGATTTACGTTGGGAAATGTACCCAAATCCGGGCGAAGTATTTTCGGTTTCTCTATTTTATAAATCATTTCATAATGCAATAGAGGAAACCGTTATCGGCACTTCAAGCAACTACAAAAGAACATTCGGCAATGCTGACGGCACCGCTACTAATTATGGTATCGAACTCGAAGGACGCAAAAATTTGGGCTTCTTGTCCGATTGGACAAAATATTTCTCGTTAAATATGAATTTGGCTTTTATAAATTCGGATATAACAGTAAAGCAGGTAAATACAATCGACAAACGCACAATGTGGGGGCAATCACCGTATTCGCTGAATTTTGGGCTTTTTTACTACCATCTGGACTATGGAACTTCGGTTAATTTGAGCTATAATGTGTCTGGCAAAAAGATAATTCAAGTAGCAGACAAAAGCCGCTATCCGGTCAGCGACCCACATATTTACGAAATGCCGAGAAATGTTATTGATTTATCGCTTTCACAAACAGTATTTGGCAATATAGATTTGAAATTTGTAGTTCGCGATTTACTGAACGAAAATTTAACATGGAAGCAAATGGGGAACGTAGTTTCGCGTACAATCAAAGGAAGAACAATATCCTTCGGTATCGGTTATAAATTATAATACTAACGGGTTGCTAAATAGCAAACTAAATTATTGATTAAAAATTATTTATTTTATTAAAAAAGGAAAATTAAGATGAAACAATTTCTTCTAATCGCTTTCATGGCAATCATTGCAGGGGCAGGATTATATGCTAATCCGACTCTTACAATTAAATCTCCCATGGCAGGCGAAACTTACCGCGTAGGTAAAACTGTTACTATCGCTTGGGATACTTTAGATGTAAGCGGCGTCAGCACTTGGAACAAAACATTTGAGTTCAAATGGTCCGAAACAGAAAATGGAACTTACTCACTACTCGCACTTGCCAAAAATGCAAAATCTTTCAAAGATGTAAATTCAAAATCTGCCGACAAAGCTGCTGGCAGCACTGTGATCACGCTTCCCCGCAAAGACCAAATCTGGATTCGTATGCAAGAAGTTGGCAATGAAACAAACTACGGAAAAGTTGGACCTATCAATGTCTATACTCCTCCACCAGCAACTGCCGACTCAATTATTCAAGGTTATATAACTTCTACTGTAACTCTAAGCAATACAAAGTTATACCAACTGAATAAAGTTGTATATGTGGAAGATGGTGCAACATTGCGTTTAGAACCCGGAACAGTTGTAATGGGCGACCCAAATAACGTTTCTGCTATCTGCGTTAATCGCGGTGGTAAAATTTATGCAAAAGGCACAGCAAACCAACCTATAGTATTCACTTCAGGATACTCAGCGGGCAGCCGCGACAGAGGCGATTGGGGAGGATTATTGATTATGGGCAAAGCAACGACAAACTTAGGTGAAGCAGCCATCGAAGGTGGCATAGCCGATGCAGCCAAAAAAGATGCATGGTATGGCGCAGTGAACGGTGTCAATGATGACAACGATTCAAGTGGCGTGCTTGAATACGTTCGTATAGAATTTGCTGGTATTGCTGAATCACCGGACAACGAATTGAACTCACTCACTATGGGTGGCGTTGGTCGCAAAACAGTAATTAATCACGTACAAACATCATACAATGGCGATGACGCTTTCGAGTGGTTCGGCGGAACAGTTAATGCAAAATATTTGATTGCTTATAACACAATTGACGACGATATGGATACTGACAACGGTTTCAGCGGTAAAGTGCAACACGTATTAATTAAACGTTTCTCAGGAATTGCAGATCAATCAAACTCAGAAGCATTTGAATCTGATAATGATTCTAAAGCATCAGAAAAACAGCCATTCACACGTCCGGTATTTGCAAACGTAACAGTAGTTGGTCCAATCGCAGATACAAGCTGGACAGCCGGCACAGGCGAAAATAAATATAATGCAAAATTCTTAACAGTAGCTCAAATTCGCCGCAACAGCCGTATGAATTTAGTAAATTCAGTTCTTATCGGTTTCCCGGGCGGACTTGAAATGACAAACCAAAACTCAGTCCGCGCAGCAGAAAACGATTCAATAATGGTTCGTTATAATGATTTCTATGGTATCAAAAATAATAAATTCTTTTATTTTGGTTCAGGCACAAACGCATCAACTACAGTAGATGCTAATTGGCTCTCAAAATCAGAATTTGGCAATAACTTCATAAATAAAGCCGGAAATACAGGCACACATGCCGGCTTGACAAATGCTTTCCCCGGCACTTTGGCTGAATTCAATCCAATGCCAACAGCGCAAGCAAACTATATGACATCTGCAAATTGGACAGCATCAAATGCAGCAGTTAATCTTGCTGATTCTTACTTCGACAAAGTTCCTTATCGTGGTGCTTTCGGCACAGAACGTTGGGACATGCCTTGGGCTGAATACGACCCAGTAAATAAAATCTATACTACAACTTCGGTAAAAGATGACTTTGCTGCTAATGTATCAAACCTTACTATCGAAGCTGCTCCACTTCCTGCAAACGATTATACGGTGATTACATACCAATTGCCTACATCTCGCGAAGTATCAATCAAATTGTTTGACGCACTTGGTGGTTTAAGTTCTACAATTATAATAAATGAGATGCAAAGTCAAGGCGTTCATTCATTGAATTTAAATACTACCGATTTGCAAAGCGGAGTTTACTATTTACAAATATCTTCTAACGAAGGCAACACGACAATGGCTTTACCGGTTGTAAAATAATAAAACATTTTGCACCTTTTTTCAGATTAAGCTCGACATTTGTCGGGCTTTTTCTGTTTTGACAACATCTAAAAGGTACAAGAAAAAAATCTAAAAAAAAAAAATTATTTTGTCAATTTAGAAAAAAGTATTATATTTGATTTATCATATTTGGGGCGCGTTCTGAAACTTCGTACAACGCTGCTCTGCCTATTTATACTATTTTATTTGTTTTTAACAAAATAATTTCGTATTTTTGTAACTTCATTTTTGTTCTTTTACATAAATCAGAGAGTTCCAATATGATCGTCAAAAAAAGGTCTCGTCGAGCTAAGTATATAACTCTTTATTCACCCTTTTTGATGAAGGAAACCAAACACGAATTAGTTGGCGAGCCAATTGAAACGGAGTCAGGTCGCCACCAATGGGCACGATGCACCAGAAGTAGGCATTCGCAATTAGTCAACCTCGATGCTATTGAGCAAGAGCAGGATAAATCTAAGGCAGTTATTCACATTACTCGTGAAGACGCCAGAAAATATAATCCGAAAGAAGAATATCAGATAGGCGACGTTATATTCCATGCTGTATGGGATGACGTTGGCATAGTAAGAGCTAAAGAAGTAACAAGCAACGGCGGCAAATCAATCGTCGTCCAATTTGAAAAAAACAGCGAAAAGCGTTTAATAGAAAATCTATTTTAATATAAAATTTAATCTGCCCCAAAGTGAGGTGAATCTAAGCAGTGATAGGTGTAACTCTTCAAAACAATGAAAATATCGACCGTGCCCTCAAACGTTTCAAAAAGAAATATGAGAGATCAGGCGTACTTCGCGAATTCAAAAAAAGAACCGCGTTTATGAAACCATCAGTCGAGAAAAGACTTTCCCGCATCAAAGCGGCACGTCGTCAGCACAAATCTTCAATCGAAGCAAACGATTAATTTTAAAATTAATTGAAAAGACGCTTAGGTCTGAATTGATTCAATCGATTCAAATTTAGAAGATTTAGAAAATATAATGAGAGTTTCTCATTGCTTTTTTGTGGGTATTTTTAAATTACTCTGCAAAATATAACAATAAAGTCTGCCCCCGTTAAAAGGGCAGACTTTATTGTTATATTTTTGTTTCGGCAATTATTTGACCTCACCGCAGACCTCTCCAAAGGAGAGGAAGCATAAGAACCTCACCCCCAGCCCCTCTCCAAAATTGGAGAGGGGAGCTAAAGAAAAAAAAGGATATTCTTTCTTTCTCCCTCTCCATTCATGGAGAGGGTCGGGGTGAGGTTCTTTCTTTCTCCCTCTCCATTCATGGAGAGGGTCGGGGTGAGGTTCTTTCTTTCTCCCTCTCCGAAGGAGAGGGTCGGGGTGAGGTTCATTCTTTCTTTCTCCCTCTCCTTCGGAGAGGGTCGGGGTGAGGTCGATTGGTATTCGGTTATCAGTTTTCAATTATCGGTGAGATGATAAATGATTTTTCCCCCTTTTTTAAAAGGGGGCAGTGAGCGAAGCGAACAGGGGGATTTGTATTGTATTGAAGAAATACTTCTAACTTCCTTTTAAAAAAGGGAGTTAGAAGAAGAATTTTAGATGTGGCTGTCTTATAACTCGAAAATTAATGACAAGCAGGGATGCTTGTCCTACTAAATCATTTTAATGCGGGTAGGTCAAGCATTCTTGCTTGACCATGTTCCCCGAAAATGTGTCTTATGAGACAGCCACACAAATGCGATGTTAATATTTATCTCTTTTGCAAAAAAAAAGCAGATAGATTAGACATTCTGCGATAGTAAAGATAAAAGAGCCATTCTGATGAAAACACCGTGTGTTACCTGCGTTTGGATCAGGCAATTCGGATAAGAGCTTATCCGGTAATCTAACTCGACGCCATAGTTCACAGGTCCTGGGTGCATTAAAACAAGCTCAGGCTTACGACTGAATTGATCCATTGAAACGCCGTAGTATTTAGAAAACTCGCGAATAGAAGGCAATATGCCCGATTCCATACGTTCGTTTTGCAGTCGCAAAACCAGCAAAACGTCTGCCCAATCCGCAGCCTCGTTAATTGAATCCATTATCGGCAAATTCCAAATATTTTTGTAACGTGGCAAAAGCGTACCCGGACTTGCCAGAGCTACTTCTACTCCCATCGTCCTAAGGACGTTGATATTGGAGCGGGCAACACGGCTATGCAAAATATCGCCGGCTATACACACTTTTAAGCCTTGTAGCCTGCCGAAATGTTTCATTAATGTAAACGAGTCCAAAAGCGCTTGCGTCGGATGCTCATGCTTACCGTCGCCGGCATTTAAGACTACTCCCTTGGTATTGGCTTGCAAAAATTTCGGCACACCGCTGTTCCCGTGACGGACAACGTACATTTGTACTCCCATAGCTTCAATTGTCCGCAAAGTATCTATAAGCGATTCGCCTTTTGACAAACTGGAAGTTGATGATGCAAAAGAAAGAGTATCGGCGGAAAGTCTTTTGGCGGCAAGCTCGAAAGACAGCTTAGTTCGCGTTGATGCCTCGAAAAAAGCAAGAGCGACTGTAATTCCTTTCAAATCGTCGAATTTTGTGCCGCGTTTGAAGTTGTCCATAAAAAATTGTGCTTTTTCGAAAATTGCAAGGACATCATCTTTTGTCAAATCTTCGGAGTTCAAAAGATATGGCTTCGAAAGGCTATAATTATCATTCATAATTTTTATTATTTTTGTCAAACAAATTAAGCAAAAATACGAAAAAAGCCACTTATACGAGTGGCTTTTTTTTTAACAAATAAAAATAAATTATTTTTTCTTTGCTTTAGCAGGTTTAGCTGGAGCTTTTGGCTTTACGTCTACACTTTCGGAAAGCAACTTTCCTGGTTTGAAACGTGCTACTTTTTTAGCTGCTATGTCGATTGATTCGCCCGTACGTGGATTTTTGCCTACTCTTGCTTTTCTTTCCATTACAGAGAAGGTGCCGAATCCAACTAATGTGATGTTGCCACCAGTTGCTAATTCGTTGCTGATAGAGCCAACAACTGCTCTGATAGCTTTTTCTGCGTCGATTTTGCTCATGCCTGTGTCGGCTGATACGGCGTTGATTAAGTCTGTTTTGTTCATGATTAAACCCCAAGTATATGAAAAATAGTGAATTAAAAGGCGTTTTTTCTTATTTTAATTTGTTGTCATATCGAAACGTTTTTGATTATTTTGCTGATTTCGTAAGGCTTTTCACGTTTTTGTATTGTTTCTAACGTAAATATATAAATATTTTTTTTTTCATACAAGAAATATTTTAATTTTATTTTTATTTTCTTTTAATTTATCTTCTTTGTAAGCCTCTTATAAACAAGAAAAAATTATTATTATAATTCATTTATCTTTCGGATTATCCTTGTATGTCGCGTTCTCACTTGTTTTTAGCATAAATTAAAAACATTCATAATTTTATAAGATATTAAAATACATGGAGTTGGTTAACCTTTTCGTAATTTATCATAATTGTTTTAAACTTTCCAGGTTTTATGATGTCTATACTATTGAAAATTGTTTCAATGTTTTAAAAATGAGGATTTTTATTATGAAATCACAAAAAATAATAATAGCAGCTATGATGTTTGCTATAATCGGACTAATAAGTTCATACGACGCTTTCGCTCAATGCGGGCATGGAAAAGGAATGCGTAACGGAAAGAATGGCAATTGTAACCAAACTTGCCAACTAAATGATTCGCTGCGCAATGCTAAAAGAGCTGAAATGTCTCTTAAACTTACG
>JBBRJR010000144.1:0-6591 GCA_038218865.1 Kapaibacterium sp. (SeqCode)
GTCTTTTGTAGCAGCGAAAAGTAGTGGGTTTCTATCCATTCGTAGAACCATTGGCTTTGTACCAATATCGTCAATTTATTGGGCTCCCAAGAGTGAGCTTTGATAGGCTCGAACCAAGTAATAAAAACTTGTCTGTCCACATTGTCGCTAATAATTTCAAGGCACTTTTCCCAATATGCAACCGCCGTCTCATCCAAAGTCTCAGGCAAGCAAAAATGCTTTTTTGGAATTTTTCGCTCATCAATTTCGGGGAATAATGTATAATTTTCTATTGTATCTACGCTCACTTTACTTGTCCTGATTTAATATTCTTGTGAATTTATTAATATCCGTTCATCATTTACTCATTTATTATATAAGTAATTTGATAAATATAACTAATAAAAATCGTGCCATAATAACGTTTTCGGCGATTCCCCCCGCGAAAACTCTGTATGTACCTAATTTTTCAAATTCTTATGCTGCTTTTCCCGCTTTAGTCCTATGTTTTCGAGAATAATTGACTGCTATTAAAATGAATAGAATCAATCTACTTTGATTTTTTTAGAAGATTTTTGAAAGCTAAAAAAATAATTCCTCTTTTAAAAATTCGTTTAAACTTCCACACCCAATTTGACAATAATTTTTGCCACTTGCAAGTATTATTTTTGATTATTTTTAAATTTTTTTTTGCCATTTTTTTAATTCTAAACAGAAACAACAACTTAGGTGAAATGACTTTTTTTTATTTTTTTTTCTCAAATTTTTTATTTTTTTTTGGGGCAAAAAATATTGAAAAAACAAAATATTTCTCTTTGATATTAAGGTAACAAGCTAAGTCGTTATAACTTTTTTGGTTTATAAATTCAAGCAATTTCTAATAATTCCCTATTGCCTTTTGTGGTTTAGATTTATATCATTTTTCATTTTTTGGCAGTTTTTGGGCTTTGGGAAAGATATTTGATTTCCGGTTATCAGTTGGCAGTTTTCAGTGGCTCAAGCGAAGTCGAAGCACTGCTTTACCGATAACTGAAAATTGAAAACCAATGGACCTCTCTCCAGCCCTCTTTTTTGGAGAGAGCGAAAAAAGTGATTGCATTGCAATGACTTACGAGTTTTTCTTTATGGTTTTTTTTCCCCCTTTTTTAAAAGGGGGTTAGGGGGATTTCTTAAATCATATACAAATCCCCCTGTTCGCTTCGCTCACTGCCCCCTTTTGAAAAAGGGGGAAAAATACAATCATAGTTCTTCTTCCTCCCTCTCCTTCGGAGAGGGCTGGGGAGAGGTCCTATTAATATCTTAACCTCGTGACATTGGGGCCGGGTGGTGTTTAAAAATGTGGGGATCATTACAAGTCCGCTTAAACATACCTGCCAAGCTTAAAAACGCTTCGTTTGACTTTTGAGACAGCCTCCTTTGTATAGGTCAATAAGAGCATAGACAGTGAGGTATTCATGGTGCTGAAAAATTGTTCCACGTAGATTAGTGCCTGCAAAATTGATCTTCTTACAAAATTTCCTCTGCCCTTGCCAAAGCCAAATCCACATTTCCGCAAATATTCTCTTTAGGTATTTTGCTTAAAAGTCCGTATTGCTCCATAGCTCTGTATGGCTGTGCATGCACGCCCGAAAGTATCAATTTTATATTTAATTTCTCGGTCTTCTCCCAAAACTCTTCTAAAAAGTGCAATCCCGTCTGGTCAATAGCCGGAACATTCCTCATACGCAAGATGCACAGCTTGGGCGGATTGGCGCGTTTGTCCAGCGTATCGCGGAATTTACTTGCGGCTCCAAAGAAAAACGGCCCGTTTATCTCATAAATATCAACTCCGTGCGGTATTTCGCGGGTTTTTATCGAATATTCGTCCGCTTCTTCGTCCGAATCGGTTAATTCCCGCGTTACTACTTCGACATTTGTAACCATTGCCATGCGTCGCATAAAAAGTAGCACAGCCAAGAGTAGTCCCACTTGCAGGGCAAGCGTCAAATCAAATACGACAGTCAAGAAAAATGTGGTGAGCATAACAACTACGTCGCTGCGGGGAGTTTTCCGTATATTTTTGAATTCCCTTTTGTCAAACATATTATATGAAACAAAAATCAAAATAGCCGCCAATGTCGAAAGCGGAATATAGCCTGCAAACGAACCAAAAATAAGCATAATCGCGAGCAGCACAACTGCGTGGATTACACCTGCTACAGGCGTTTTGCCGCCACTTTTTATATTAGTCATCGTGCGGGCTATAGCTCCCGTTGCTGGAATGCCGCCAAAAACTGCCGAGCCGATATTTGCCACGCCTTGTGCGATGAGTTCCATGTTTGAGCGATGCCGCCCGCCAATCATGCCATCTGCCACTACGCACGATAGCAGCGATTCAATCGCCCCTAACAATGCGATGGTTATCGCCGGCACAATCAATTGCTTTACAGTTGCTAAGCTGACACTTGCAAAATGCGGCATAGGGATGGTATTAGGTATATCGCCGAAACGAGTGTAAATTGTTGCTACTGGCAATTGGAAGTAATATACAATCAAAGTTGTTACGATGATAGCCAAAATAGAACCCGGTATTTTGGTTTTTACTTTTGTCCACATAAAAATAAACACGAGCGAGCTAAGCCCAATAGCCAAAGTAGGAAAGTTTATCTTGCCGAAATTACCGAAATAAATCAACCATTTTTCAGTAAAATCTGCCGGCAGGTTAGCTATATTTAATCCGAATAAGTCATTTATCTGCGAAGAAAATATAATCACGGCTATTCCGCTGGTAAATCCGACAATAATCGGATATGGCACAAATTTTATAATTGAGCCGAGCTTCGCCACTCCCATTATAATCAATATAACGCCCGCCATAACTGTAGCTATTATCAAGCCCTCAAAGCCGTATTGGGCAATTATTCCGTAAACCACCACTACGAAAGCCCCAGTCGGTCCGCCGATTTGTACCTTACTCCCGCCGAGAAAAGATATAATAAATCCGGCAACGACAGCTGTTATCAATCCTTTCTCCGGAGGCACGCCCGAAGCAATTGCAAAAGCAATCGCCAGCGGCAGGGCTACTATGCCGACGATTACGCCTGCAACCAAATCAGAAGTAAATTGCTCCCGATTGTAGCCGCGTAGCGTTGTAAATAATTTTGGGATAAACACTTTTTTAACTCTTAAAGTCTAACAAATCATTTTGATATTATCTTTCATAACAATTATGAAAAATATTCATTTTTTTTAAATTCAAATTTATCATATTTATATAGATAAAAAAAAAAGCATATCAATAAAAAATGCAATTATCAACTTTTTTTTTTTTAATTTTGTAATATTGTGTAATTATACATTAATTCGGTTAAAAATGATACGTTTCTTGAAATATTCAGGACTTATTTTAATTCTATTTTTATTGTTTATAGGAAATAGCTTTTCGCAGATAGATTATAAGTATTTGACGGGAGCTCAAAAGGGACAACTCGATACATTATCTCGCGAAATGACGAAAAGCGCCATTAACCAAGCATCAGGTCTTTTAGAAAAGGAAATAGATCCCGAAAAATATATTGTTGGACAAAATGACGAGTTTTCTATATCGATTATGACCAGCGAACCCCGCGAGATGGACTTAAAAGTATCACCCGACGGCACGCTTTTAGTGCCAGCTATTGGCATAGTAGATCTTAAAGGTAAAAAACTTAGCGAATCAATCCGACTAATTCGCGATTTGGTCAGCAAAATGTATAATTCCAAAGAAGTATTCGTAGTGCTCAAAGACATACGCCGGTTCAAGGTAAGCGTCAGCGGCTCGGTGGCTAAAACTGCTATTATGCCTGCCACTGCTGCCGATAGAGTGTCCGAAATAATCGATAAATCCGGTGGTTTGAAATACGATGCCTCTATGCGAAATATTATTTTAATCCGCGATAATAACCATCAACGCGTTCGAGTTGATTTACTGAAATTTTATCTTTTAGGCGACGATGACTCTAATCCTTATTTATTTGGCGGCGATAAAATAATCGTGCCACCCAGCAATGACAAAAGCGTTATCGGCATATACGGCGAAGTTGCATCGCCTGGCGTTTACGAGTTCGTAGAGGGCGATTCACTTTCCACTCTCATACGATTTGGTTTGGGGTTTTTGGAAGCTGCATTTTTAGATTCAGTCGAAATTGTCCGCAGCGAAGGCAAAGCTATCACAAGCACTTTTATGAATTTAAACTCTTGGCGCGATTTCGAATCGCAAAACACCACTTTTCTAAATGATATGCCTCTACGCTCGGGCGACCGCGTCTATGTTCGCCGCGAAAAAGATTGGCAAAAGCTTGAGTATGTGGTCGTAACGGGCGAGGTGAATTATCCCGGTTACTACGCCATAGAAAATAATAAGGACAAAGTAGATGAGCTTATTAATCGCTTTGGCGGCTTTACTAATGATGCCTCACTCGAATCTATCACATATATCAGACAAAGCGAATTCGATAAGCCGGACGAAGAAATGGAACGCCTAAGCAAAATTTCTCCTTCCGAGATGTCTGAGAGTGAAACCCGATACTATCAATCACGTAAGCTCGAGAAACGTGGCGTTATGTCCATTGATTTTAAAAAGATTCTTACCGAACCTTCTACCGAAGATAACGTTGTCTTGGTGCATAGAGATTCAATCATTGTTCCATCGCTCAAAAGCTTTGTGAACGTGCAAGGGCGAGTAGTTAATCCGGGTTTAATGACATTTAACCAACGGTACGATTATTTGGACTATATAAATTTAGCCGGAGGCTTCGGCTTCCGTGCCGATGAATCAGAAACCATTGTCAATAAATCTCGTGGCGGGCTTTTCCGTGCCAAAGATAAAAATTACTTCCTCGAACCCGGAGACGTTATTTTAGTGCCTCCGGAAAAAGAATTAACTTTCTTTGAGATATTTACCTCAAGTTTGACTATTGTTACTCAACTACTGACAATTGCGGGCGTACTGCTCGCTTTTTCAAATATTAGTAAAAAATAAATAAATAATAAAGATTAAAAGGTTTTGCAATGAATGAAGAAATCCAAAATGAATTTACTTTTTCTCATTTATATAATATATATAAAAAGAATAAAAAAGGCATTTGGATAAAAGTTGTAATTATTACTACTTTGGTTATTATATTTGGCTATATCAAACCGCATGTTTATCAATCCAACACCAGCCTTATCCCTCCGCGTGAATCCGAGATGGGCGGGATTTCTGGCATATTGCAAAGCTTTTCGAGTAGTTTGCCAAGCGGCTTGGGTTTGGGCGGGCTATCCGGCAAAACAGGACAGTCCCAACTCTTCTCCGAAATGCTCAAAAGTCGCTCGATAGCTCAGTATATCATCGACAGCCTAAAACTCGATAAAAACGAAAAATATTCTAAGCTGAAAAAAATGGAATTAATTTCGGCAGTCCAAGATATGCTCGACGTAGAATTGCTGAGAAACGGGCTTATCGAAGTGAATTCAAGTGTGGAAACAGGCTACTTCCCTACTGGCAAAGAAAAAGACAGTACTGCACACATGGCTGAATTAGTTGCACGCGTCGCCATCAAAGGACTTGACGAAATTGTTATCAACAGAAACACGTCTTCGGCTTTTAAATCCCTGCAATACGTTGAGCGAGAGCTTGTCAATTATCGTCATAAACTCGATTCCATCGATGCTATACTTGAAGATTTCCAAACGGGCAATAAAGTTCTCAAAATCGAAGATCAAACAGAAGCCTTAGTAAAACAAGCCATTGATGTCGGCTCCGAGCTTGCCAAAGCTCAAATGGAACTCAACGTTGCGCTTAAAGAATTCTCGCCAAATCATCCGATAATTATCCAATTGCGAGCGCAAGTTGCAGAACTTAAAAAGCAATACCAGTCAGTGCAAACTGGCGGTCTTGCTGGCACTGACGGCTTTTCAATCCCATTCGGGGAAATTCCAAATTTATCACGCCGCTACCTCAATATTTATAGAGACAAAAAAATATACGAGCAAGTTATTTTATATTTGGAAACCCAAAAGCACCAAGAAGCTATCCAAGTTTCCAAAGACGTACCGGTCGTGCAGGCTCTCGATGAGGCGTTTGTACCTGAAACGCAAGCTTCGCCAAGCAAAAAGCTAATGGCTATCTTGGGCTTTGCCTTGTCATTCGTATTTTCGCTCGTCTATCATATCAGTCGTGATTACTACAAAAATAGGAAACAAAACTAATTTGCTGTGTTAGCTGTCTGTCAGAATTTATTATTGTTTTTCTAAAGATTTCTCGAGAATAGCCCGATAATAATCGGGCTTATTGTCATTAGAAGTAGCTTCTGTTACCGCTTCGAGCGTGATATTTTCGCACATCAGAAATTTTTTGTAATAATCCAGCTTGCGCTTAGTTTTGAAATCTATCTGCTTATAAAACAAATCGTACCGCTCGCTTAAATTCCAACCCTTTATTTCGACAGGCATAACTCTGGCGAACCAACGCCTTTCGAGGCGGCGCCGGAACACTTATAGTTTGGCTGCTACTGAGTGCCTTCGTGTTCTCTGCGCTGGTCCTTCTATTGGACGGAGGCGTACGGCGTTTGGCTCGCGCTTACGTTCGAAAGCTACTTTAGTGTGGTCTCT
>JBBRJR010000145.1:0-6464 GCA_038218865.1 Kapaibacterium sp. (SeqCode)
CGGCACTTTCGCTGGCTCGGTCGCCTATACATCCTATGGCTCATTTGATTATTATGACGACGCTGGCAAAAAGCTCTCGGGCAGCTTTGGCGCGAACGATTTGATGTTCGGCGCGAGCTACGCCAATCAGTTGGACACAAATTTATACTACGGCGTAACGCTGAAATATGCTTATCTTTCACTCGAAAAATACGCCACGTCGGCTTTAGCTGTGGACGCGGGCTTGCTCTATCTTTTGCCTGACGGACGCTCCAATTTAGGCTTATCAGTTCTTCATGCCGGCGGGCAGCTCTCATCGATTGGCGGAGTAAGCGAAAGCTTGCCGTTGGATATTCGCTTGGGCGCAAACCACAGATTGCGCGGATTGCCACTGCTGATAAATTTGAATTTCCACCATTTGGCAGACGAAACAAATAATTTCTTCGAGAAATTCAAGAATTTCTCATTAGGCGGCGAGCTTTATCTCGGCAAATACGTACAAGTCCGCTTGGGCTATAATAACCACGTTCGCACAAAAGTAGCCGCCGACACCGACAAAGGCATGACTGGCTTCAGCGGTGGTTTGGGCTTAGTTATGGAGTCCTTCAATTTCGACTATGGCTATTCGCAATACGGCACTAATGCCAACATGCACAGATTTACAGTAGGCTTTGGGCTGTAGGGGCGAACGCCGTTCGCCCAATCGAAGGCAACAGAATAAGGTTCCCGGTGGACAGAGGTCGGTAATCGGTAAAGGCATTTTACATCCAGATGGGGCTAGGGGTGTTCATATTATGTTTGCCGTTTTATTGTTCATTTAACAAAAATGTTATGTATAAAACCTAAAAATATACCTTATCGGTGCAGCCCCATCTACCAGCATACAATTACGAATTACGAATTGATTGCTTTCTTACCCACAGCCCAATGCCCAATGCCCGATGCCCACACTAATAACAAAAAAACAAATTTCATTAACATATATTATGCAAGCCTGTTAGTTTTTTTCAAAAAAATTGCTTATTTTTAAGATTATATAAAATGGATTTTGAAAAATGAATATAGATTTTTTCTACTCTTTTAAACAAATGCTCGCTCACAAAAGCAAAGAGGTTTGAAATGACGAAAAAAACTGACGACGTAATAATTAAGCGGCGAGCTGCAAAGGCAAAGCCCGACGAGAGTAAAAAGATAATTGATGTGCCGCAAGAGGTCAATCCGCCAAAGGACAATCGCCCACTATTTGCGAAAATATTTGCTGCACTTTTGGGCATATTTGCGATTTTGCTGTTTTTAGCTTTGGTTTCATATACTCAAAAAGACGAGCTGAACGCACACGTAACGCTTTCAGATTTTACCTCAATATTTTCATCTGATTCGATGATTAGGATAAAAGCTGATACCACATACAATTGGCTTGGGCTGTTGGGCGCTGTGATATCGAATATTTTGATAAATTGGACGATAGGGTATTGGATATTATTCCTGCCGATATTTGTATTTACTTGGGCTTTAAATGTTTACAAATCGATAGAAATACCCGAAAAGCTAATTCGTTCGACAAGTATTTATCTTATATTCAGCGTACTTTTGGCTACATTTATAGCCGGCATTCGCAATGCTATGGCTACTGAAGCGATTCCGAAAGAATATTCTGGATCTATCGGCATATTTTTAGCCGCAATATTAGGAAAATTAATCGGCGACATCGGCGTAATTCTTTTATTTTTAAGCTTAATGGTTTTGGTTGTGGTTTTCGGCACAAATATAAAATGGAAGCCGATAATTGAAAAAATGATGATTATTTTGGGATTAGTAAAAAAACATTCTACGCGAACCTTTAGATTTCTTTTTGTTAAAGTAAAAAGATTCGAGCAGACAAATAAAGATTTGCTGAAAGACGCTCCTTTTCAAGTAAATGAAGAGCCGGCATTAGCTGAGGAAAATTTAAACGTTATAATAGATGAAAATTTAACTTCCGAAGAAAAAATATCGGACGAACCGAAAAGCATAGTTATCGAGGAAAAAGAGCTGGTAATTAAAACTTCATCTACTGAGCAGGCAAAAATAATACGCAACAGCTTTAAGCCGAATATAAAGATAAATCCTGCATCGGCAGAATTTTGCAGGATTGACGAAAAAGAAGAAACTCCTGAAACAGCGCTTGATAATTTCGAGAAATCGCGAATTGAAAAGCAGAATGCAGCTCCCAACTCGCAGCCGCGAGAAGAGATTCTGCCCGAGCAATTGCTTGGCTTGCGTAAAGATTTAGACGAGGAAACTATAGAAATTTCTACCCGCTCCCGAAAAAATTTAGGCGAGAAATCGCTTCCAGAGAGCATACAGGCGCAAGCCGAAACTGCACTTTCGCAAGATATTTCAAAACAAAATAAAACACCAGATCCGCTTTCGCCGAGCGAAAAAAGTGATGAACAAAATAACGATATTGCGGCGAGTGGCTCGATGCAATCAGCAAATTCTGTAAATAATACTAAAAACGAAAACATGCTTTCGCCAAACGAAATTCCTGCTGCTGCTCAAAATCAAGAAAACACCGATATTCGGGCAGCGAAAGAAAAAAATCCTTTAGAATATTTCAATGTAGATGAAATTGAAAAGGAAATAATAATCGACGAGGCATTGATTATCAAAGGCAAAACTCCGTCAGAGGTGCCAAAGCCAATACTTCCGCCAACGCCAGTTAAGCTGCCACAGGTTACTTTATCTGTGCCAACAAAATATCCGGCTCAGCCGGCTACGAATACTTCATCGGCAGCGGGACGATCGCCGCTCGTTGTACATTTAGAAGACCAATTGGAAGAGGATTCGCCGGCGCTGAATACGCCACTTGGCGTAGCGATACACGATGAAGAAATAGATTACGAGCCGCCGACTATTACTTTGCTCGACCGCCGTCCGGAAGAGGGCAAGGTCAGCGATGATGAATTAAAAAACAATGCTCGCATTTTGCAAGAAAAATTAGAAACATTTAAGATATTCATTGAGGATTTGACAGTAACGCCTGGGCCCGTCGTAACGCAATACGAATTTGTGCCTGCTGCTGGCATAAAGATAAGCCGCATCGAAAGTTTGTCCGATGATTTGGCAATGGCGCTGAAAGCCAAGGGCATTAGAATAATAGCCCCTATCCCGGGCAAAGGAACAGTCGGCATTGAGATACCGAATTTAAACCCTTCGGTAGTCAGATTCAGCCACGTTGTAAATACCAATAAATTCTACGAATCGACGGCGAAACTGCCCATCGCACTTGGCAAAACTATTTCAGGCGAAGTGCTTATAACTGATTTGACGAAATCGCCGCACTTAATGATAGCAGGCTCGACAGGCTCTGGTAAGTCTGTGGGAATAAACACAATTATAAATTCTTTGCTTTACAGGATGAAGCCGAGCGATTTGAAATTTGTCATCGTCGATCCAAAAAAAGTAGAGCTTCAGCAATACTCGCGTTTGCGACATCACTTTTTGGCAATTTCGCCAGATATTGACGATTCTATTATCACTAACCCAGCGGACGCAGTCGCTGTGCTGAAATCGGTGGTGATTGAAATGGAAAATCGCTACAATATCTTAGCCCGCGTCGGGCAAAGGAACATAGCCGATTACAACGATAAAGTAAAAGCTGGCGTTTACAAAACAATAAAGGATTTCGACCACCGCCCAATGCCGTATATAGTAGTAATTATCGATGAGTTGGCGGATTTAATGCTGACGGCGGGCAAAGAAGTCGAAGAGCCAATTATACGGCTGGCGCAAATGGCGCGGGCTATCGGCATTCACTTGATAATAGCTACGCAAAGACCATCGGTGGACGTTATAACGGGCATTATCAAAGCGAACTTTCCTGCGCGGATTGCGTATCTTGTTGCGTCAAAGGTGGATTCACGAACAATTTTAGATGTTTCGGGTGCCGAGCAACTGTTGGGTAATGGCGATATGCTGTTTTTGCCGGGCGGCTCGCCGAAACCATTACGCATTCAAAATGCTTTTATTTCTACCGACGAGGTCGATAATATTTGTAATTTCATAGGCAAGCAAGACGGTTACTCGCAGCCCTATTTGTTGCCGAGTTTGCAGGACGAAAAAACGGGTGCTGGGGCTTTATCGGCAGATGAACGGGATCCACTTTTCGAGGATTCGGCACGTTTGGTTATCAATCATCAGCAAGCGTCAGTTTCGCTTATACAAAGGCGAATGAAAGTGGGCTACGCTCGTGCCGGAAGAATCATCGATGAGTTAGAGGATGCCGGCATAGTTGGTCCAAACGAAGGCAGCAAAGCTCGAATTGTACTTTACGAAAGCCAAGCTGATTTGGAAAGGATATTATAATTAAGCACAAAAAGAAATATTTTTTTATTTATAAATAAAGCACTTATATTTGTAAGTTATATTAAAACAAGTTTTTTACTTTTAATAAATTGGAGATAAGATGGAAAAATTCAAAAATTACATTAACGGCGAATGGGTCGATGCCGTTTCTGGAAAAACATTCAAGAACATAAGCCCTGCTAATCATGAAGACATTATCGGGGAATTTGCTTTTTCAGAAAAAGAAGACGTCGATATGGCTGTCAAAGCCGCTAAAGATGCTTTTCAAATTTGGAAAAAAATTCCAGCACCAAAGCGTGGAGATATCCTCCGTCGTGCTGGCGACATTTTCACGCGCCGCAAAGCGGAATTAGGCAGAATCATGACTCGCGAAATGGGCAAGCCTACTTTTGAAACAGAAGGCGACGTTCAAGAAGCAATCGACACAGCGTATTACGCCGCTACTGAGACTCGCCGCTTATTTGGTTACACAGCTCCGAGTGAAATGGAAAACAAGATGAACATGACATTCCGCGTGCCAATCGGCGTTTGCGG
This sequence comes from Kapaibacterium sp. (SeqCode), assembly GCA_038218865.1. Lineage (GTDB taxonomy): Bacteria > Bacteroidota > Ignavibacteria > Kapaibacteriales > UBA2268 > JBBRJR01. The sequence goes on from JBBRJR010000145.1 coordinate 4,861, forward strand.
CATCATTACAGCTTGGAATTTCCCAGTTGCCGTACCATCTTGGAAAATTTTACCCGCACTTGCAGCAGGTAATACAGTTGTCTATAAACCATCGAAAGAATCGCCACACTCGGGCGTTATTTTCGCTGAAATTATGGAAGAAGCAGGCTTGCCAAAAGGCGTGTTCAATGTTTTGACTGGCGTAGGCAGCATGGGCAACCACATCGTTGAGCACCCAGACGTAAAAGTTATCGGCTTTACCGGCTCGACAGAAATTGGCTGCAGAATCGGCGAAATCGGTGGACGCATGAACAAAAAAGTTTCTCTGGAAATGGGCGGAAAAAACGCTCAAATCGTAATGGAAGATGCTAATTTGGAACTCGCTATTGAGGGCGCTCTTTGGGGAGCTTTTGGTACAACTGGTCAGCGCTGCACCGCGACGAGCCGCTTAATCATACACAAAGATGTTTACGACAAAGTAATCGAGATGCTCAAAGAACGCACAATTAAGTTGAAATTGGGCGACGGCTTGGTCAAAGGAACGGACGTAGGACCGGTCATTCACGAAACATCGCTTAAAAATTGCGAAAATTACGTGAAACGCGCTTTAGAAGATGGTGGACGTTTGATTTGCGGCGGCGAAAGAGCCAGCGAAGGCGATTTGGCAAAAGGCTCATTCTACAAACCGACAATTATCGCTGACGTTTTGGTAAATCATACTATATTCCAAGAAGAAATCTTCGGTCCAGTTTTGGCAATCACAAAAGCAGACTCTTTGGAGCATGCTATTGAATTGCAAAATTCAGTGGACTTCGGTTTGTCTTCCTCGCTTTACACAAAGAATGTAAACTCGGCATTCCAAGCGATACGCGACATCGAAGCCGGCATAACATACATTAACGCTCCGACTATCGGCGCCGAAGCACACATGCCGTTTGGCGGCGTAAAAGGCACTGGCAACGGTCATCGCGAAGGCGGCTGGACAGTATTCGATATCTTTACCGAATGGAAAACTGTTTATGTTGATTATTCCGATAAATTGCAAAGACCGCAAATAGATAATTATTAAGCAGATTTTTTGGTAATAGATTGCCAGTTTTCGGTTTCCAGTAAAGGCAGAAAGAAGGGCATTAGGCTGTGGGCATTAGGCTTTAGGAAAAGAATAAAAAGTAAAAAAAGAGGCATTTCCCAATTCCCCTCTTGAGGGGTGGCATTGCGAAGCAATGACGGGGTGGATTCTTCAATTACGAATTACGAATTACGAATTACGAATTACGAATTACGAATTACGAATTACGAATTACGAATTACGAATTACGAATTACGAATTACGAATTACGAATTACGAATTACGAATTACGAATTACGAATTACGAATGAAAACCAAAACCATTCTTCCTGCCTTTACCGAAAACCGATAACAGGAAACTGAAAACCAAAATGACCTCTCCCCAGCCCTCTCCGAAGGAGAGGGAGGAAGAAGTCGTTGATATATATATACTTATACTTTTGTTAAATGTGCCACACCTTCGAAGTGTGGCACATTTTGGGGGATACATTTTTTCGACTAATGTCAGACAAGGATGTCCGACCTACTGAAAACATGAAGAAGGTTTTAGGCATTG
>JBBRJR010000146.1:0-6444 GCA_038218865.1 Kapaibacterium sp. (SeqCode)
GCCACACGCTCGCAAACCAGCGCTACTGGAACGTGCCTTCAACAGTGAATTTGACCTTGGCAGAAGTAACAGCTGGCTCAACTAACGCTGCAGGACTTTCTTACTGGACTAATGCAGCTTGCACTTTGGCACTTACTAATCCAGGAGCAGTTGCTCAAAGTGGTACATACTACATAAAAGCAACATCATCAAGCTGCTCAGACGTGAAACCGGTCGTAGTAGTAATCAATACGCAAGCTCCGGCTCAGCCAAGTGCAATAAGCGGTCCAACTAATATAATTCTTGGAACAAGTAATACTGTATTCAGTGTTACAAATGTTCCTGGCGTAAATTACACATGGACATACTCAGGCGCAGGCGTTACGTTTGCTGGTCAGGGCACAAATTCAGTTATTTTAACTGTTGATTATGCCATTGCTACAAACGGGACTCTTGCAGTAACACCAGACTGTTGCGGTAGTCTTTTTGGTCCAGCCAGCTCTATCGCTTTGAACGTGTTAGCTCCAGAGCCAACAGCGCAAGCTACGATGAATCTCTTGAGTTGGACAACTGGGTTGTTAAGAATAATCATTCCTCCAACACCTCCGTCATCAAATCCAAATCATGGCGCGAGAAGACTTGTAGCATTTGCTCATTATAGTCAAGATTTGAGTCAATATAAACCACAAGACGGCGTAGAATACACGCCAAACTCAATCTTTGGCAACACTACAGGCTCATTACTGAAAGATGGTGCTGACATAAACAAAAAAGTATATGTAGTAGCTGTCAGAAACGTAACGGATAAACCTGACACAGTTTATGTAACTAGTGTTTTTTCACGCATATACTACAGAATTGCCATATACGATTACAATTCGAGAATGACTGGCACAACACCAGAAGAATCTACGAATAATTACAACCTTAATTTGACTGCAATGGAAGCATTGGGCGGCAACTACAAGCAATTCAGATCTTCTCGCAAGGAAACAGATCTATCAGAAGATCAACTAATGGCTGAATCGTTCGATATTTGCAAAATAGCTCCGAACCCTGTCAAAAATGATATTAACTTTTGTATTAACTCAGATGAAGAAAATGATTATGCGATTGAAATCTATACCGCTACTGGCGAAAAGGTTGTTTCACTTAGTCGTTTCTTGCAAGCAGGAAATCATCAACTTAATATTCCTTTGACAGACCAACGCGGTCAATTGGCAGCCGGCGCTTATATCTTACAAGTTACAGCACACGGCGAAACGATAAACCAAAGGTTTGTGGTTATGCCATAACGAAACATGCAAATTGCGAAATGTATTGATTAATTTCGCTTTAGGCTCAACAAAAAAAGCTCCGGCACTTTTAAAGTGTCGGAGCTTTTTTAGTATATCAGGTGTTGGGCTGTGGGAAAGAAAGGTTGCCAGTTTTCGGTTGTCGGTAATTGGTGAAAGTCAGAATAGATGTAGATGTGCCACGCCTTCGAGGTGCGGCACATCTTGGTTGCAGTTAGCCAGTTTTCAGTAAAAAGCAATTCATCCGATGACTTGGGGGTCATCTGATGAATAAAAAAAAGAAGTGGAATTTCACGTTTGTTATAGACATTTTATCCCTTTTGGGGTAGGGAATGATGCGGATGTTTGAGCAGGCCTGGGAAGGGCGGGCTCAAGAACCCGCCCCTACGGAAATCACATATCACATAAATATTTTAGGGGCTGCCCCGATAAGTCAGATGACGTGCTTTTAAGACTGGCACGCATGTTCAAATAACCTTGCGATGATACTTACATCTTTGAACACCCCCCGCCCCTCTCTTACAAGAGGGGGAGAAAGAAACACTTGAATTATAAGAATTTACGAAATTCAATTTCCATGTTCTTGTCCCCCCTCTTTTAAGAGGGGGCTAGGGTGTTCATATTATGTTTGCCGTTTTATTGTTCATTTAACAAAAATGTTATGTATATAAACTAAAAATATACCTTATCGGGGCAGCCTCCTACAACCCAATGCCCTCAGCCCAATGCCAATAGCCCACATCCCAAAAAACTCAATTAGTATTTTTTTAAAAAATGTTGTATTTTTGTAGATTATTTTTCTAATATTGGAAATTTGCGTTATGAGCCAAACATATAAAGCTGCGGGCGTCGATATCGAAGCCGGCAATGAAACAGTGAATCGGATAAAACCGCTTGTCAAATCAACATTTAATGAGAATGTTCTCTCCGAAATAGGACTTTTCGGCGGTTTCTATAACGCAAAATTTGAAGGCTACGCCGAGCCTGTCCTCGTAGCAAGTACCGACGGCGTCGGCACAAAGCTCAAAATCGCGTTTGCCGCGAACCGCCACGATACAGTTGGGCAATGCTTGGTAAATCATTGCGTGGACGATATTTTGGCTTGTGGCGCCAAGCCACTTTTCTTCTTGGATTATTTCGCCACTGGCAAGCTCGACCCCGACGTTGCCGAAAGCGTAATACGCGGCTTTGTAAAGGCTTGCCGAGAAAACGGCACCGCTTTAATCGGCGGCGAAACAGCTGAAATGCCTTCTATTTATAATTTGGGCGAATACGACATGAGCGGCACTATCGTCGGCGTTGTCGATAAAAGCAAAATCGTGAACGGCAAAAAAATACGCTCCGGCAATGTTATGATTGGACTCGAATCCAACGGCTTGCATACCAACGGCTATTCTCTGGCTCGCAATGTGCTTTTCCCGAAATATAATGTAGATACTTATTTTGACGAGCTCGGCATGACATTAGGCGAGAATTTACTCAGCGTTCATCGGTCTTATCTCAATCAAGTTCATCCGCTGGTCGAGCGGGAGCTGCTGCTCGGCATTTCGCACATAACGGGCGGTGGCATAGTCGGCAATACATCGCGGATAGTTGATAACGGTTTAACTATGGATATTGATTGGTCTTCGTGGAAGCGACTGCCGATATTTGACCTTATCCAAAAAACGGGTAATATCGCAGAAGAGGAGATGCGGCATGTATTCAATCTCGGAATAGGTATGATTCTTATTGTCGATGAAAAAGATGTCGATACAATACTAAAAAGCACTGCTTCGTCAAATCCGACTGTGATAGGCAGAATCAAATAGATTTGCATTGTTACTATCGTTTCTGGCATTAAAAAAACGAAACGAGTGATTCTTTTTTACATTATTTGAATTTTAATTGCTGATTTGATTTTAATGACTAATTATTTGTTTATTTAAATTTAAAAACAAGGTGATAATTTGAGTGAGCTGACAAAAAGAATGGTAGTGGCAGCGATAGGTATCCCAATTGCTCTTGTAGCAATTTATTTGGGTAAAATTCCTTTTTTCCTGCTAATAGTTATTTTCTCCAATTTAGCGTTAGTTGAATATTTTAATCTTGCCAAAGAAAAAAAATTCAGACCGCACACAGCAAACGCAGTATTGTTTTCCATCTCGCTTGAAATTATTTTCATGCTGCAATTTTCCAGACTAATCGAAGCCTCGCCTTTTATGGTAGCTATATTAATTTTTTTAGGTTTTATTCTTGTTACCTTTATAATTGAACTATTTAGCAATTCCAGTGAATCGGCGATTGCCAATGTATCGATAACTATAGCCGGCACCGCTTACGTAATATTCTTTTTCCTGTCGCTTTATATTTTGCGTGAATTTGACAGTTTTTTGAATATTTTCACACGCAATGCAATGATTTTGGACGTTGATAGAAATTTTACTCTACTTACTGAATTTACCAAAATGACGAATTTACAGTGGGCTTGCTTTATTTTCACACTATTTGCTTCAATTTGGGTTTGTGATTCCGCCGCATTTTTTGTCGGTAAAGCTTTTGGCAAACATAAGCTGTTCGAGCGCGTAAGCCCTAAAAAAACAATCGAAGGAGCTTTGGCGGGGCTTGTCTTTGCAGTAATAACTTTTGTAGTTATGGGCAGCTACTTGCTACCGCCGTTCAGCTTGTTTCACCTTGCTGTGAGCGGATTAATTGTGGGCGTAATGGGGCAAACGGGCGATTTAGCCGAGTCTATGCTCAAGCGCGACGCCGGAGTAAAAGACGCTTCTCAGCTTTTGCCCGGGCATGGCGGCGCCTTGGATAGGTTCGATAGCGTTCTTTTTGTTGCCCCTTCCTTATTTATTTACTATTGTGTCATCTTATTTTTTAATATAAACTTATGAGTAAAACAGTTTTATTGGTCATAGCGGCAGGCACTGAGGAAATCGAAGCAGTAGTCGTAGCTGATTTATTAAGAAGAGCCGGGCTGTATGTCAGAATTGCAGGCGAGAACGAGATTGTAACCTGCTCTCGCGGCGTGAAAATTATTCCCGATATTTTAATCGAGAATTTAAGCAGCGATATGGAATTTTCCGCTATCGTTATTCCTGGCGGCATGACAGGCACGCATAATTTAATGGACAACGAAAAGCTTAAAAAGCTGCTCGCCCACCACAAAGATCGTGGCGGGATAATAGCTGCAATTTGCGCTGCTCCCATCTTGCTTTTGGCTCAAAAGCTTTTGCCGGCGGATGCCAAAGTAACGAGCCACCCTTCGGTTAAGGAATCACTTGCAGGATTTGATTATTCAGAAGAAAAAGTAGTGGCTTGGGGCAATTTCATAACCAGTCGCGGCGCTGGCACAGCCATTGATTTCGCAATGAAATTAATCGAAGTATTAGCCGGCGAGGAACAAGCCAAAAAAGTCGCTCAAGACATTGAGTGGAAGGGAATTGGGAATTAGGCGTTGGGCGAAGAGACCCCTCCCAACCTCCCCGAAGGGGAGGAGGAAGAAGGATTTTGTTGGGGCGAACGGGGTTTTCCCAAAAACTTGAGTTAGGCTCAGCAAGAACTTCAAGAATAACTCGTAAGTCTTTGCAACGCAATCGTTTCTTTCTCCCTTCTTGTTAATGAATGTTACGAAGATAAGGGCTTAATACGACCTCTCCTTTGGAGAGGGTTGGGGAAAGGTTCTTAGAGGGGAGTTAAAGAAGAATATCGTGGCAGCATCTTTTCCTTCTGCAAGATAACAATCATGGGCTGCAACTTATATAAAAAAACTAATGAACAGACTAAATTTAGCGCCGAACAAATTATTTTTTATGTTCAAACGTTAATGAATTTTTAAAAATAAGGAAAATTAAATGAAAAAATTATTTGCACTCTTAGCTTTATTCATACTATCGGTTCCGCTATTTGCGCAAGACGATTCGCTGGCGGTATTTTCGTTTGAGTCCGAGCCGTTGCGGTCGGAATCGACACCATATTTTTCTATTGGCGCCGGCTATACTTATTCTTTTTTATTTATGAATTATGATAAATTAAATGATTACGTCAATGGCAAGCTTGGACTTGATAATTTTTCTGGACCATTCTACCTGAGCGGCGTGCATGGCTTTACGGGCATAGTTATTATACCAAATATGCGTCTTGGCTTTTTCGGCATAAGCGGCACGAAGTTAGTCGAAAAAGATATAACCGCAGGCGCCAGCACTACCAAGCGAACAAGTGAGTTATATGTGGGCTTGAACGGCTTTTCGCTGGACTACGGCTATGTGCCATTCAAAAATTTCGCCATATTGCCGGGCGTAAACTTCGGCTGGGGTAGCTTCGAGCTGACGAGCTACGAAACGCCGTCCGCCATTGATTGGACGAGCGTCGATAAAATTGACGTAGCCGGCACTTCTATGAATAGAATTGAGAACAGCATTATGTTCGTCGAGCCGCAAATAAACATCGAGTATGCGATAACAAATTTCAGTATGGTTCGCCTGCAATTAGGCTACAACTATACTTTCGACAGCCCTTTGGCAAATAAAAAGTGGATGTTGAATAATAATGCAGAACTCAAAGGCGTGCCAAGCGGCATGAATTCCAATGGATTAAAGGCGTCGTTGGGATTATATTTGGGATTATTTAATTATTAGTGCAATTAAAAGTTGCAATGGAATAAAAATTTTCTTATTTTTGTAAGCTAAATTTTTGCACGCTAAATATTAGAGAGTTAAGATTTAGAGAAATCGGGGGCCTGTAGCTCAATTGGTTAGAGCGCCGGACTCATAATCCGTCGGTTGGGGGTTCAAGTCCCTCCCGGCCCACAATAGAAAAGCCTTGATACAGCAATGTTTCGAGGCTTTTTTTGTATGTTGAGTAATTTGGGGTTATTTATGGGTATTGTTGTTAGTTTACAGTGTAGTTACGGACATTTTACGGACGTTATTTTGTGCCTCATTTAGCTCTGTCAGCAGTTCTAAGACTTGATTTTATAAAGTTAAAAGATGAAGCAATTAGAATTGCACTCACTGTAACCATCTCTATTAAAACACATACTCCAAGCCGCCACTGATTATATTGAATTGGCTTACGTTGTAATCCAAGAAAATGATAATAGGTCCTATTGATTTGCTCGCTCCGAATGTCCATTGGACATTTGAATTGTCTAACGATATTTTTGACGTCTGCGGATTGGTGT
>JBBRJR010000147.1:0-6424 GCA_038218865.1 Kapaibacterium sp. (SeqCode)
AGATCGGGGCATAAAGATTGTAATGAAATTAAATTTGCAGAATGAAACACTGCCGGACGTACTTTCGTGGAATTTGCGAGCTGATTTAAAAGGCAAGACTCAAGCCGATGAAATAGTCGCTGGTGGTGGGCATATCGATTCTTGGGACGTCGGCACAGGCGCTCATGACGACGCTTCGGGCTGCCTGACGACGCTTACAGCCATCAAGGCGATAAAAGATTTGAACCTCTCGCCTCGCCGCACTTTACGCTCGGTTTTTTGGGCAAATGAAGAAAACGGAGTTCGCGGCGGCAAAGCCTATTACGAGCAGCATAAAAATGAAAAGCACGTGCTGATGTTTGAATTCGACTCCGGCTGCTTTCCGCCCTCGCAAATACGTTTTTCGGGTAACGATACTTTGATGAGATTAGTGAAATTTTTAGAGCCGCTATTGCGACGGATAGATTCAATCGAAGTCAAAACTGGCGGAGGCGGCGTGGACATTGGTCCAATGGTGAGAAGCGGCATTCCAGCAATGAGCTTATCGACTCGCGACGGGGGAAATTACTTCCGCTACCATCATTCGCAAAGCGACACATTCGATAAAATTGTAAAAGGCGATTTCAATAAATGCGCTGCTGCAATCGCAATAAGCCTCTATATTTACGCAGATTTGCCAGTGAATTACTTGGAATGGCTTGCAAACACAGGCGTTGGGCATTAGGCGTTGGGCAAGAAAAGTTTCCGGTTATCAGTTGTCGGCTGTCGGTAAAGGCAGGCTCAGCCATGGATGATGGCAATGGGCATTATGCTGTGGAAAAAAAAATATCCAAGCTATTTTATCATTCCCGCGAAAGCGGGAATCCATATTTTATAAGTAACTTACGAAAGATGGATACTGATATTATTTTGCGACAATTTAATTGACCTCTCCCCAGCCCTCTCCAAAGGAGAGGAAGAAAGAACCAGAAATTTAAGCTTCGTAAGCTTTTACAATGCACTTACTTATCCCTCCCTTTCCTTTGGAGAGGGTCGGGGAGAGGTCAAAGTAAGTAACATCACATTGTTCATTCAAACCTATATTTCCTTATACAAGTGGCATTACTCTGATGCCTGCACTGCCTTTCACAAAAAAAATAGATAACCGATAACCGATTACCAAGTGCCTTTCCTGTTACCTGCCCTCTGCCGCCTGATTAAAAAATATTGCCAACGTTAAGTATAGATTTGGGATCGAATGTCTGCTTGATTAATCTGAAGCCGGAAATCACGGACTGATCGTAAAGCAGCGGCAGGTAACGTTTTTTAATTTTGCCGATGCCGTGCTCGGCTGAAATTGTTCCGCCGAGCCGAACTGCACGCTCCAATATTTTTTCAAATATAATTTCAGCTTGAGCAAATTCGCTCGTCGTTTTGGTGATGATATTTGCATGTAAGTGCGAGTCGCCAACGTGTCCCCAAATTACATAATCCAACTTTTCTCGACTGAATTCATCGATTATAAATTCATGGTATTGCTGGAAATATTGCGACGGCACAGCTGAATCTGTGCCTAATTTTTGCTGCCCATATTCTTGAATTTTCTCGTAAACAGCGAGAGGTAAAGCATGGCGAAACTCAGCAAGACGCAAGTGTTCGCTGGGAGTTTGGGCGAGCCACGTTTCATCGGCAAGCGTAGAGTAGTCGGAAATTGTTTGATAGATAGCGGCTAAATCATCATCTAATTTGTCGCTCATCGTTTCAATCTCAAGCCAAAGAGCGTAGTATGCGTCGTCGGGAATTTGCGAAATTTTCGGCTTTAAAAATTCAAGCGAATTATTATCAAAAAATTCTATTAAACGCGGCTTAAGCGGCGAATCTTTTGCTTTTATATTTTGCAAAAATTCGTGCATACTCTCGTGAGTTGGGAAAAATGTAATAGCTCCAAGCACTTCTTGAGGTTCGTCCAAAAGCCTTAATTTTATTTTGAAAATAACACCCAGAGTGCCTTCTGCCCCGATGAAAAGATCAATCAAATCCATATTTGGTGCGACGAAATATCCCGCCGCATGCTTAACTTTGGGCATGGAAACTTCTGGCAGTGAAAACTCGTACAAATTGCCCTCTCGGCTGTGAAAAGAAAAGTCATAGTCTTGTGCGAAGATTTTGCCACGCTCAAGGCTTAATGTATCGCCTTGCGGCAATATGACGTCCAGCGAGAGGACGTAATCGCGCGTGGCGCCGTACTTATACGTGCGAGAGCCAGAGGCGTTGTTACCTATATTTCCTCCGAGCGACGCCAAATTTTCAGTAGGATTTGGCGGATAAAACAATCCGCTGCCTTTCAAAAATTCCGAAAGTTCGAACAGTTTAACAAAAGGCTCGATTTCTATAGTTTTTTCATTTTGCGAAAAATTAATAATATGATTAAAATTTTCCATAGAAAGAATGCTGCCGCCCAAAGGGACACGGCTTCCGGTAAGCCCAGTGCCTGCTGCGGATATGGTAATCGCTTCGCCAGTTAAATTCGCATTTTTTATAATTTCGATTATTTCGCTTGTATCGCTAGGCATGTAAACTTTTTCGGCATGTCCGGAAAAGCAGGAAGCGTCGGATAGATAATCAATTATTTCATCGTTTTCGGTTTTTATTGTCATTATTTTTATTAATTACCATTTTTTACAAATAATTATAATATAAATTTATAAAAAAATTTGTAAATTTTAGATTATTTTTTGACATATTTTTCAAAACAATATATAATGCTATGAAAGTTAGGATAATCACGATATTAATGGCAATATTTATGCCGTTTAGCCTTTTATTTGCCCAAGAAACATCTTTAAAGGAAAGCTACGCAATTCATCCCAAAGCGGGGGTGTCGCTAAATTTGCATAGTGCAGATTTCCGCAATTTTTCAGGTTCTGCAGATTGCGGACTGTTTAAAAGTGGCTTTGGTACAGGTTTATCTGCCGGCTTGTTTTTTGAAAAGGCAATAAACAACGTATCCTTCGCCGGTCTCGGCTTTGCTTTCATAAATCGAAGTGCCACTTTAACCGTTGGCAATACTTTTCCTTCTCGAGATTTGATTACAAATGAGATTGTGAATGTCAAAACGGATAACAATCTCGAAGCAACCTTGAATTATCTGGAAATTCAGCCTGAATACCGTTATCAAATTTTAGATGACTTCATCGCCGGTCCTTTGCGGTTATTGTTTGGGTACCGTTTTGTTTTGCCTGTTTCGAGCAGCTTTAATCAGAAAGAAGAGATTAAATCGCCTGCTGGTGCTGTGTTTATAAATGAGGGGCTTTTGCGATCCAAAACCAGAAATATTTCCTCAGGCGACATTACAACGATAAATGGATTTGGGCACGGCATTAGTTTAGGCGTCGAAAATATGCTTAAAACTGGCAAAAGTTCATTTTTCACTCAACAATTAGTCTTTGATTGGAATTTTAGCGACATCGCAAGTGATGCAAAATGGACAGCTTACGCAGTTCGTCTCGAGTTAGGCTGGCGCTACTCCTTCAAAGAGGCTGAGCCGGAAGTCATTAAGCCTCAGCCACCACCACCTATTCAGCCCGAACCGATAAAGGAAATTATTATCGCCGAGCCGACATATAGTTTAGCTGTCAAAGATTTCATTGGAAAAATAAATACTGGCAATGAGCTTTTGGCAACTGTTCCGTTGGTGAATTCGATATTTTTCGAGCGCAATAGTGCTGCTATCCCAACGAACTATAAATTTGAAACAACAACTGATAATATATACTTCAACGGAAACGCCGTAGAGCTGCATGATTTCGTTTTGCCGCGAATAGCAATGATTGTTCGCGACAATCCGAAAGCAAGCGTAGTCCTACAATCCGCAACATCAGGAACTAACGAGCCGGAGGGCATAGAGCTTTCCCGCCGCCGTGCCGAAGAAGTTAAGAAAAAGCTGCTGACTCTTGGGCTAAGCGAGGACAGAATTAAAATTGATGCGAAAACTACGCCTCAATTCAAATCCAATCAGGATTTCCCAGAAGGAATTTCGGAAAATCAGCGAGTAGATATAATTGTGAAAAATGCTCCTTTGCAAGAATACGTAGATATACAAAAATATAGAGAACTGCTCGGCAAACTGCTTGTCGACGTGAATTATGAAAATTACCCACAAGGTACAAAAGCTAAGCTGGCTGTTAATTTAGACAATAGCATTACTGTCGTTGATAAGCCCGGCGAGTATTCTTTGCCTGTAAGAACAAGGATCAGTGAGGCTTCTCAGAAAGAGCCGTATGAATTAATTTTCAACGTAATGGAAGAAAAGCACTTAAAGCAAGGCGAGCTTGATTTAAACGTCCTGCCAGTAGAAGTTATAGAGCTTAATTTAGATAATTTCGAAGCGATTTTAAGATTTGATTATAACATAAGCACGCTTAGCGATGACAACAAGGAATTGCTCAGGCAGCTGGCTGCGAAATTGCCTACTGGCGCGACTATACAAATTCTCGGCAGTGCCGACGCCTTAGGAACAGAAGAACGGAATTTAATCCTTTCGCAAGAGCGGGCGAGCAATACCGAGCAATTTATAAAGAGCGTCTCGAGCAATAAATTCAAGATTGAAACGGGCATTAATCAAGACAAATTCGACGAAAAAACGCCGCAAGGAAGGTTTTTGAATCGCTCGATAAGAATTAAAGTAAAACAATAATTGCACCAACAGCCGAAAGACTCCGAAAATCGGACTATTTATCGGCAACAATGAAAAACTATTAAGTAATAAAAATATATAGAGTTATGAAACCAAATTTTTCTCCCGAAACACTTTATCGCTTGCCTTGGAACTTTGCCGACAATGCTATTTCATGGCTGGAACCTACAAGCAAATGTAATTTATACTGCGATGGCTGCTATCGCGAAAATCGCAATAATTCACACAAATCTCTTGACGAAATAAAGCGCGAACTCAACATCTTTAAGCGAAATCGAAAGACTGACGGCGTTTCTGTAGCAGGCGGCGAGCCACTAATGCATCCTGAAATAATTGAAATAGTCAAAATAGTGAAATCACTTGGATTTAAGCCGATTATTAATACTAATGGCGAGCTTTTGACGCCCGAACTTCTTGCGAAATTAAAAGAAGCCGGCTGCGAGGGCTTTACGTTCCATGTCGATAGCGGACAGAACCGCCCTGATTGGAAGGGCAAAAATGAAATAGAGCTGAACGAGCTGAGACTTCACTACGCTACTATGCTGCAAAAAGAGGGCGGTCTTTCCTGTTCTTTCAACGCTACTATTTATCCTGATAATATTGAATACGTGCCAGATTTGCTGAAATTTGCGCAAGAGCATATCGATAAAGTTCACGTTATGGTCTTTATATTATATCGCATGGCAATTTTGGGAAAAGGTTTCGATTTTTACGCTGGAGCCGAAAAAGTACAATTCGATGAGGTTATGTACTCCACTGAGGATGATAACCGCCGCACGGACATTACTTCGCCTGAGCTTGTCGAGCTTATTCGAAAAACTGAACCCGGTTTTATGCCAAGTTCTTTTTTGAATGGCACAGAAAAAGCTGATAGCTACAAATGGCTTTTAACCGGCAGGATGGGCAATAAACACAGGATATTTGGCTACACCGGACCGAAATTCATGGAAATCGTCCAAACGTTCAAGCATCTATTTACGGACAGTTATTTGGCATATTCTAAGCCCGGCATCTTGAAATGGGGCTGGCTTTACTTTTTGCTTGCACCGGTGGATAAAGGCATTCGTGAGCTTGTCAAAAATTATTTCAGATCATTCACTGACAAGCCGCTTGCGTTTTTCAGCCGTGTGCATTTCCAATCTGTAATGATTATCCAGCCGGCTGATATTTTAGAAGACGGCAGGCTCAATATGTGCGACGGCTGCCCGGATATAACTGTTTGGAACGACGAACTTGTTTGGTCTTGCCGCATGGAAGAACAGATAAAGTGGGGACAAAATATACGACTTGTACCGCAAGAAAAAGTGGACGGAAGTGTTTAAATTATAGAAAGTCGGAGCAAAATATTTTTTAAGCTGTAAAAGGTTTAGAATTTACAATGTATTAGCTAAAACTTAGTATTTCATGCAAAATCGTTCCAATGAAAAAAGGATGTATCAACAATAAAGTGAAAGGCTGCTTTGGGTAAAAAGAAAATTGAATTGCTTTCGCCAGCAAAAAACCTTGAATTCGGCAAAACAGCTATTCGATATGGCGCTGACGCCATTTACGTGGCAGGACCGCTTTTTGGCGCTCGCAAGCAAGCTGGCAATTCTATCAGCGATATAGAGGAGCTAGCTAATTATGCACATAAATTTAATGCGAAAGTCTATGCGGCTGTCAATACCATATTGTACGAGAATGAATTAGATGAAGCTCGTCAGCTTGCTTTCCAACTTTACGAAGCCGGGTGCGACTCACTTATAATTCAAGATATGTCTTTTTTACAAA
>JBBRJR010000148.1:0-6355 GCA_038218865.1 Kapaibacterium sp. (SeqCode)
GTCTTTTGACTGACAACATTACTATTGAAAGCTACACCGGTTCTTCTCTTTTGGCAATTCCAGACGTCAAAGCAGACCCGCGCGGCAGGGCATCAATTGTAGTTAATTATGCTAATTCGGAAAATAAGCCTTACAGCGGAATTCGCAGTTTTGAGGGAAGTTTTTACATAAATCCAAGAATATTTCTGCCTGATGAAATAAGTACTAAGTTTGCTACTGGTGAGATAATTTCTAACGAAATTCAAGATGGAAAGCGCCTCATCAAATTCAAGGTGGAAGGATCTTTCGTTAATTTAAAAGATACACTGTGCGTAATTTCTGGTATTGCCGGACTGGCAGAAACTGGTCTCTCTCCGATTGAATGGGACGCAAATTCACTTTTCTGGGGTAAATCTGTACAAACCACGCCACAAAATGGGAAATTTGAACTGATTAATGTATGCGACAATCGATATATTTTGCAAAACAATACAGGCGCAATCATTCAATCAATAAATCCTAATCCTGCCAGCGATAACATTCAGTTAGTTATTAAAGCCGTTAAATCAGAAATCGCTGATATTGAAATCAGAGATTTCATGGGGCAAGTCGTCTTTGTAATTAAAGATGTCCGGCTCCAAGAGGGAGAAAATGAATTATATTTGAACCTGCAGTATTTATCCAATGGTGAGTACAATATAATGCTTCACTCTGAGAATAATTTTTACCTTAAAAAAATAATTATAGCACGCTGATAAATGGGAGACACATTGAAAAGCATATTTTTTTTGTTTGTAATAATGGCTTTAGGAAGCAATTACCTTTTTGCAGCTGAGCCGCAAAAAAATACAAATTATTATATTACTGGCGGCGCATATTTAAGCGGTAATATCTATTCTTCTAACTTTAAGGAATTGCCGGGTTATCCGAATTGCTGTACAAATTTTTCTTCGGCATTTGGTATTTCTCCATCATTGTATATCGGCGGCGAATATAAATTTGATGATATGCTGTGGGGCTTAGGTTTGAGGTATTCTTTCCGCCTGCTTTATTCAGATTTATCAGCAAATTACTCCCAAGATGAATTTATCGGATACAATATTCATGGAAATTCTTATGAAAAAATCATATCAAATTATAGTTTAAAGCCCTCGATAAAAACTATAGGTACAGAGCAGTTAATTGCTATTTACCCGCCGTTTGGTTTTCCTTTATCTTTTTTGGCAGGCTTTGGCTTAAACTTTCCAATCCAAGCAAAAGTAGCGCAAATTGAAAAATTGAAATCTCCTGCCAATATTAATTTTTCGGAAACAGGATTAAGGTCTCGCAATAGTCTTTCTGGTGATTTAGTTGATAAATCGGCAGCATTGTTTTCGCTCACTTTGGGAGCCAGATATAGCGCTTACCAATCAAACAACTTTGAAATTGTTCCTGAGCTTGTGTTTAATTACGGGCTAAACGACGTCGTACAAAATACGGATTGGAAGGCGTCGTCGCTGAAATTAGGTGTAGCTTTGCATTATAATATACCCGAGAGCAAGCCTGAAATCATAGTTCCGCCACAAAAGCCGCCAATGCCTAAACCTCAGTTGCCGGAATTAAAAGAAATTGATTATGTCCAAAGAATATTGTACCATGATGTCTATTTTGAAGATGGCAGAGAATTGCCTATCCCGTTAGTAAGAGACCGTATAGTCGATTATACACGCCATTTGCCGATTTTATTTTTCAAAAAGGGAACGGCAGAATTTAACAATACATTGAATCCACTCACGGCGATTGGGGAAGATTTAAATATTGAAGAAAGTATATTCAAGTTTTTAAATAGGGCAGAAGATGAAATTATTTGCACTATCGGAACTTCGAGCGATGAATCTGATGAGGTATTTGTAAAGAGAAAAAACAAGATTATAGAGGTCCTCAAATCTTCAGGGAATGATGATTTGGGTAATATGCAATTTGTGCATTTGCGCAGCACGGATAAAAAAGATAGAAGTGAGCTGCAAGAAGAATCCCGTTTTGCTAACTTCTCGAAAAAGTCGGGGGAAATGTTATCCATTAATTATTATAAATCCATAAGCGAAAGCATACGTAGCACAAATAAAAATGTGCTGTTTTTCAAGACAGAAATAGAGAAGAATATTAAAATACGACAATTTTCTCTTAAAGCATTAATTGACGGCAAAGAGGTCTATAGCACCCGCGATACGAACGGGCGACTTAATGTCATCGATGAGTACTATCTTACAGAAGATTTAAAACAAAGCACATTGAAAGTAGAGACTTCTCTCACAACAGAAGATGGCATGCAGCTTGACAAAGAAACAAAGTACCTTATAACTCCAGCGATTGTGAGTGAAAATCGTATAGTTAATCCAGAAAATGGAAAGGAACAAATTGTATTGGGCTTGTTTGATTTTGATGACAGCGTCTTTATTTCAGTCGATTATAAAATGTTAGAAAAAATTGAATTTGCTTCAAGAAACGGAAAAAGAATAAAGTTAATTCCCTTTACAGATAACATGGGAACAAAAGCATACAATGAGGCATTAGCTTTAAAAAGGGCAAAAGTAGCCGCCGAATTGCTTAGAATGACCGATTCGGATTACGAAATTGAAATGCCAACGGGCTATCTGTTCGATAACTCATCGCCATCAGGTCGCGTTTTGAATCGATGCGTAGTTGTAATAATTGAGTAATTAATAAATTATATTAGGGGAAGGAATATGTTTATTTTTGTTCCTTCTCCTAATTTACTCTCGGCGGTAATTTTGCCATTATGATGTTTTATAAACTCCTTACAAAGAATAAGCCCTAATCCCGTCCCTTTTTCATTTGCAGTGCCTACAGTAGAAAAGCCGGATTCAATCTGGAACAATTTACTAATGTTTTCAGGCTGTATTCCCACGCCGTTGTCTTCTATCGTAATAACATGATATGGTATGTTCTCTATTTCTTTCTTATAGTTATAAACTTTTACTCTTCCGCTATCAGGCGTAAATTTAATTGAATTAGAAATAATATTGCGAAAAACGGTATTCATCATATTTGGATCGCCATATAAATTAAAATCATCTGTCTCATTAATAAGCTCAATGGATTTCAAGTCCGCTTGTTTTTCTAATAAATCGAGGTTTGATTGCACGAGCATTCTCAAATTAAAAGTTACGGGATGGTATGTTATTTTCCCTGTTTGCGAGCGAGCCCAAGTCAATAAATTATCGAGTAGAGTAATAATATGATTGGTCGAATGTCGTATCTCGGAAATAAAGTCGATCCTTTCGTTTTCGGAAAGTTCGGGATAATTATCTTTCAAAACGTTGCTAACTAATCGGATAGAGCCGAGTGGATTTTTTAAATCGTGTGCAATAATTGAAAAGAATTTATCTTTAGTAGCATTAAGCTCGCCAAGCTGTTCATTCTGATACGAAATTAATTGATTCTTTTCAGCCAGAAGAGAGTTTTTCTGTTTTAAATTTTTATAGCGCGAAAAGACATTTATAGCTAAAAAAAGAATAACCAAAATAATCCCGCCTAATGCAATACCTTGGTAAATTTGAACATTTTTTTGATAAGCAATTTCTTTTTGGCTGGTATCCAATTCATATCTGGTACGCATTTCAATTAGCTGCTGATTCTTTTTTTCATTTATTAGGCTATCGGCGTAGCAATGTGAAAGGTACATATATTCGTAGGATTCTTTGTATTGTCTCAGATTGTAATGTGATTTGGCGATTATATAGAGTACAGGTGGATAATAGCTTCGGAGATTGTATTTCTCAGCTATATCGAATGCCATTTCCGCATATTTTAAAGAATTTCGATAATCATTGTTTTCCATATAGACAGTTGCAATATTAGTATAAATATTGGGTCTGTCAAAAACGATTCCTAATGAATCAAAAAGTTTTAGTGCTTGAAAAAGATATGGAAGCCCTTTAACAGATTTATTATGGCTATTGATTGCACCTAAAATATTATAAGTATTTGCTTTGAATTCCATACTATTTTTTGTGGGCTGCGAATATATCAAAGATAATTTAGCGAAATATGTTGCTTTGTCGAAATCGCTAGATTGAAAATGAATAGCTGAAATTCTGTTGTATGCTCGCGTCAGTCCTAATGAATCCTGCAATTTAGTATAGATAGATACTGCTTTGTTTATGTAATCGACGCCAGTTGTTAAGCTTCTGGCAGCTCTGTAAATTTCACCCAAATCTGTATAAATTTTGGCTAACATACTGTTGTTTTTTGTAGAGTCATAATAATTCAAGGACGCATTCATCGCTTTGGTGGCTTTGGGATATTCACCTAGCAAATAGTGAATTTCACCTTTGGAGACGAGGAGGAGCGACCTAAGAGAATCATTTTTAACGATTGAGAGAAGCCTATCAGCTTCCACTGTTTGTTCCAAAGTGTTGAAATGCTTGTCGTTCATAACTCGAAAAAACTTATTCAAATCTTTATTGATTTGCTTATGTTCTGTCGTCTCCGAAAAAGAGTGGAGGTGGACAGCGACAAAAAAAAGTAAAAAAATTGTCAAATATTCTAAAAATGAATTCTTCAATTTAAAATTCCAATTATCAATAATCAATTTAGAGAGTTAAATTTATTTGTTTAAAATATATATTTTACCGATAATATTATCGGATTGATTGATGGTCCTTATCCGTTCTATTTTTTCGGCGTTTATATTGATTCCGGGTGCTACCAATATTAAGCCTGAGCTTGTAATAATATTACGAGAAGTTACCATTTGCTCGTCTAATTCGTGAATTTCGACAGTATATTCACGCCCTTTTTTCCCCAGAACGGTGCTGAATTCCAAATATCCCAAGTGCTGATCATAATATGCAAGCACTCTATGGTCATAAAGCCTTTTTGCTTCTATAAACATAGCTTCTATTGTCTTTCCTTGGTTTTCATTGTATTTTTTATATAAATCTTCAAAATCAATAGCAACTCTTAAAATTCGCGAGCCTAAAGGGATCTCCCATGATTTTTTATTCTCTGGTATGCCGGTGCCGTCTAAGTTTTCATAAATATGATAAAGTATTTGATTTATTTTTTCTGTGTTTTTTATGGGTTTCAGTAATTCACTTGCGAATTTTGGAACATCGTTCATCACTTTGTTCACAACTAATCCTCGATTCATTACTGGCAACTCTACGAGCTTTTCATTTAAGAATAATTTCCCGCAATAACATATCTCAGCAGCTCGGGTAATGTTCTTTATTTCATTCTCTGTTTCGCAAAGATTTTTAGCTATCCAATTCGAGGCGCGAATGATATTGGGCAATCGTTTTTTATATTCTGGTAAGCGAATGGATTGAAATTGAATAATCTGCTGAAACATAGCCTCATTAGATTTTTCCATTTCTTCTTCCATAACTTTCAATTTATTTTTTTGCTCGATGTCGGTATTGAATAAATTCATCACCCTCATAGCCGCTCTCATTTTCACGATAAGCTGGTCAACGGAAAATGGCTTATTTAAAAAATCATCAGCCCCTTGCTTTAATGTCCGAACGTTTACTTCGGGGTCAACGCTCGAAGAGATAACGATGATATACGAATCTTTGAATATTTCATGTTTTCGGGCATTTGTAATAAGCTGCAATCCGCTTATGCCGGGCATATTCAAATCTGTTAACAAAATAAAAGGAGAAGTTTCATGTTTGATTAACTCCCATGCTCCATCTCCATCGTAATGACAGACGATATCGCTATTTGGAAACATTTTATTAATCAATTTTTCTAAGGTGTTGACTATAGCTATTTCGTCGTCAACAATATGTATCTTTATCCGATATTCCATTAATAAAACGCCCTCTTTCTATAATATCATTGTAATAATATATAACTTTGCAATTTAATAAAATTGAATATAATAAAATAAATTTGTATTTTTGCTATAATTTTAATTATTGCTTAAACCAATTTGAATTTTTTTTGTCAAAAGTTATAAATACTAAAAATGATAACAAATTGATTAACGAAAAAGATAAAAAAATAATTGACGATTATTTGGAAAGTAAGAGCGAAAAAGCCGCTACTACTTTCGTTAGAGAATATCAGAAATTCGTATTCTCGATTGCATTGCGTTATCTTAATTCTTATGAGGATGCCGAAGACATAACGCAAGACGTTTTTTTGAAAATTTTAGGCAATTTGAGCAAATTTAATCAACAAAGCTCACTTAAAACATGGATTTATAGGATAACTATCAATACTTGTATAAATTTCAAAAGGAAAAGATCGATTTACAGCGTTTTTTCACAAAAAAAGGATTATGATATGGAGGAGATAAAGTCCTCGCAAAAAAATCCTGAGCAATTGATGATGAATAAAGAAAATGAATATGAATTTCTTTCGG
>JBBRJR010000149.1:0-6337 GCA_038218865.1 Kapaibacterium sp. (SeqCode)
TTGGGCATTGGGCATTGGGCATTGGGCATTGGGCATTGGGCATTGGGCATTGGGCATTGGGCATTGGGCATTGGGCATTGGGCATTGGGCTGTGGGAAAGAAGGTTTCCGGTGGTCAGTTTTCGGTTGTCGGTAAAGGCAGAATTTCAGTAGGGGCGAACGCAAGTTCGCCCAAAATATTTATTTGTTCGATGATTTCAGTAGGGGCGGGTTCCAAACCCGCACTCTATTTGGGCAACATGGGAAGGGCTGTATCATTCTTCCTACTCCTTAGGAGTTAAATAGTCTATAGTAAACGTGAAGTTCCACTTCTTTTCTTTACTCATCTGATGACTGGCAGTCATCAGATGAATTGCTTTTCACTGGAAACTGATCCCTAGTAACCGAAAACAAAGATGAGACTGTCCAATAATAACAAATGAATGACAAGCAGGGATGCTTGTCCTACTAACTCTATTAAATATAAGTAGGTCAAGCATCCTTGCTTGACCGCATTCTCAGAAAGCATAACTCATGAGACAGCCTCCTGCACCTATTCTGCCTTTCACCGAAACTGAAAACTGATAACCGGACGCATTTAATCAAAAAGACAGAGATTACTCTGTCTTTTTGATTAAATGCGGAAAGGGTGGGATTCGAACCCACGGTACCCTTGCAGGTACACACGCTTTCCAGGCGTGCCAGTTCAACCACTCCTGCACCTGTCCTTTTAGGATTACAAAAATAGCAATTTTTTATTAAATGAGCAAATAATATTTTCAGGTGAATAGAAATGATTTGGAAAAAAAGTAAAAATGTATTAATTTTGCAGTGCTTCCTTAGCTCAGTTGGCTAGAGCATCTGACTCTTAATCAGAGGGTCGCGGGTTCGAGCCCCGCAGGGAGCACACAAAAAAAGCCTTAATTCCAATGGAATTAAGGCTTTTTTTGTGTGTGGCTCTATTTCTTCAAAAATCAATGGAAAAATCATTAACGCTCATAACAAATCATAAACGTTCATAAAAGCTCATAAAAGGTTATAAGAAAGGCATCGTTTTGTGAAATGCTTGTGAAATGCTTGTGAAATGCTTGTGAAATAATCATCGGGTCTTAAAACTCTATTTCCAACTCGCTGTATGCCTGTCGGATTTGCTCGTTGTTTTGCACCGCATAAAACTTCATTGTAGTCGAAATATCTCTATGACGCATTAGTATGTGGGCGTCCTCTATGCTTATGCCAGCATTCTTTAATCTGCTTTTGAAAGTCTTACGAAACTCGTGGAAACTCCTGCCTTCCTTGTCTATACCGCAATCTATAAACGCCGTGTCTAACTTCTTGCGAAGCCTTGATTCAGAACCGCTCTGCCAACGAAATACAAGCTGCCGATTGTTGCCTCGTTTCGTTGCGAATTGCTTTTGCTCGGCGAGAAGTGTTTTTAATTGTGCGTTCAAAGGAAAAACTTCTTCTATCTTGTCATTTTTATTGAAAAAAATAATTCTATCTTCATCAATCCTCTCCCAACTCATATCTAATGTTTCACTTATCCGTCCGCCCGTTAGCAACATGAAACGTAGTAAGTTTGATATTTCTTTGTCTTTTGCGTCGAAATATTGAAGTAATAGCTTTATTTCGTTCGGTGTATAATCCTTTTTTGTTTTGCTTTGTCCACGAAACTTATAATTGCTCAAATCTATCGTTCCAATGTATTTTTCTAAATATTTGATAAAAGATGTTAGATTGTTAAGGTATATATTTTTAGATGACTTGCTTAACTCCCCCGCCTCTGTGTTGTATTTCGTTTGAACCATTTGGACGCTGTCTTTATTGAAGTTAAACAAAACTTTTTTCACGTTGTCAAGGCTTAATTTTATATCCTGTGGAAATATTCGCTTGAATGCTAATTCGTAATTCCTTTGTGTTCGCAGACTGATTTTGTGGAAATGTTCCTCACGGTATTCGTCGAAAACGCTGTATAGAGTACGGTTTAGTCTTTTCTCGATAGGATTGTTGTTTAAAACTGTTTCGTTGAGATAGATATTTCGTTTTATATTATAGGCTATTTGCCAGGACTCCTCGAAAGAACCATCGAGATGTGTTGGCAACGTTTTTTGATTGATATAGATATAAATTTTTTTGCAATCAGAACGAACAAAAACAGAACCAGGCAGACCATCGTAATGTTTTTTCTTCCATTTTGCCTGTTTCTCTTTTAATATTAAATCATTCATTGTTCTACGCCTTAGTAAGTCTTCGCCTTACTATGCCAATTATACTTAATTCGTCGCCTTTTTCAATAATGTAAGGTTTGAAATTGTCTTGATTTTCTGGGGACAATAAATAATTATCGCCTATCTGGAAAAATCGCTTAATGGTAAAAGCATTGTTAATATAAGCAACAACTATATCGCCGCTTTTGATTTTCGAGACGTCGCCCGATATTGTTTCGACAATGACAGAATCACCGTCAAGTATCTTTGGCGACATCGAATTGCCTACACACTTAATGAAATAAGGATTTTTAATGCCTTTCACCATCTCTTTGAACACCGAAATTTGTATTACATCGCCACTATTTTCTGTTGGCACTCCGCAAGGAAACGCCATCTCCACCATTGATATTTCTACCATTTCTTGATGTATTGTTTCTATGTTTCCATCTTTAACAACTCTTAAATGATAAGAATTGCTCGCTTCTGGCACACCTACCTCCATCTCTCCCTCACCTGTTAGAACTACAAAAACAACAATATAATATTTTAATTGAATTAGAAAAAATTAGGTCATATCGGCAAGTAAAGGAGAAATAATGGAAAAGAAAATATATGCAGCAAAAGCCAAAACATGGAAGAAACCAGTAACATCTACCAGTAAAGCAAAATTATTAAAAAAGATAAGTAAAGCCTTAAGGCATGACCCAAATGCGGTCGTATCAATATCAGCGATAAGAAAGATACCATTGGTGAAACTAAGAGCATCAAACAAAAGAAATGCTATAAGCCAACTTCGTTCTTCACGAACGAGAAGGAAAAAATAATATGAGTGCAATTTTAGGAAATATATCATCGCTTTACTCGAAAAAATATGTGTGGGCGGTGGTACTGATTTCACTCGTGGCGTTTTACTTGGCTTATTATTACTTCATGGAGATATTCGCTCCGATAAACGGACTACTCTGTGCAAGTATATGGTTTGCTTTTGTGAATTTTGTAGATGACAAAGCATTTAAAGGGGTGAACACTTATGAAGAGATTATTGTACAAAAAAATATGCCGTATGCGGTTTATTTTCTTGGCATTTGCATCGGCTCTGCTATTGCTTTTGCCGTTGGTGCTTTCGTCCTCATCGCAAGTAGATAGCCCGCCAGAACACGTTTCGATGTTTCGGCGGTTAGTCGGCTGGCAAGAATCGGGCTATAATCGGGGAGCAATCGCCGATAGTGCTAATACGTTTGCAAACGTACCGTTGGGTTCGAGCTATTGCCACAGTACAGTACTTTGGATACTTAGTAAAACGAGAGCAAAGACGAAATTAAAACACTCGGCAATTGCACAATCGGCACGGTCGGCAAAAAGTTTTTCAGCGTTATCCGTAATTTACGGAAAAAACCATGTGAGTATAGGAGATATTCTAACTTGGGCAAAATACAAAGCAAAGCGAAATTCAGGATTTGGGCATAGTGGCGTAGCAAGCGAAGACTGGAAAGGCACAAGTGGCAAAACTATTCAAGCCAATACATCGGGCAGAAGCGAGAATAGGGACGGTAACGGAATATATGAAAAAACGGCGAGAATATCTCCGAATGCTCCTTTTAGGATAATTAGAATTACACCAATTGAATATTAACGAGAGAAATAGAATGGATAAGCGAAATTACTTTGTCGTAAGGCGAGCGGAAGTCAAACTGGAAAAGGCAAAAGACGAGAAAACGGACGAGCCAAAAGACAAAAAGAAAGTTGATGAGCTAAAACGAGTTGAAAATAGATTTAACGAGGCTAAGGCTCTGCGTGAGTTTTTGGTTTCTGTGGGAGTGGACGTCCCGCCTATTCCTTACGAGGGAGACATTGACGGGTATATTTCTAAGTTAAATTCAGTAAAAAAAACATTTAACAATGCGAAAAAAGGCAAATTCAATTTAGAAAGTTTAGAACACATAAAGGCATTATTTAACTAATTAATTAAATACGAGTAAAATATGAAATCGAAGACACAATTTAAACTTGGGATATATACTATCAAATTTGGTAATTACTGGGATAAACCGTTTTGGGGACATATAACCAAATTCATAAGCGACGACGGCACTTTTACACGTGAATGCCACGCTACGGCACGCTCTAAATATTATTATTTTAAGTTTGTTTCTTTTGGAAAATTAGAGGAAATAGATAGATGAGAACCACGAAATTAGGTGCAGAAATTGTCAAAGAGGCTATACGGCTGCTCGAAGTTTGGCGAGATAATCCTTGCCATGAAATCGGAAATGTTATCTCGTGCAAAACTGACACAACGAGAAACTTCCCTTATGCTAATAATAAACAGGCGTGGTGTGCTTCGTTCGCTACGACAGTTGTCAATACAGCTTGTAAGAATTTAGGCGTAAAAAATCTTTTAACAGTTACAGCTGGTACGCTTGATGCGTACAATAAAGCTAAGGGTGCAGGGCTTTCCGACGCCGACAGCGGACGCAAAATAGCCGTTGGAGCGTTGGCTTATCGCCGTTACGACGCTTGTTATGACAATAAAGGTAAATTAATCAAAAACGGCACTTGCGGTCATCTTTCTGTTGTGGTAGAAGTAACAAAAGAATCAATATTTACAATAGAAGGCAACTCTGGCGACTTAATACAAGTTGTCGAATATACACACGATAAATTTTGGAAACAGGCGGAGGGGAAATATGCCTACACAAAAGGTCATTTCATAATTCATACTGAAACAATGGACGGTGAAACTGGCTTTACTGCCGATAATCCTTTTAAAATACCCAGTAATGCTTCAAAAGGTAATTCAAGCGATACTAACGACGACCATCAACGCAATAGCGGGGAAGAAGACAAATCCGATGAGAAATTGGCTTCAAATAAAAAAAGAAATTATTTTATAAGGAAATAAAATCATGGCTACTAAATATTCAAAAAAAGAAGTTATCAAAATCATTCAAGATACAGCTAAAAGCATGGGCGTGGACGAGTGCTTTATGATAGCCAAAGCTGATATAGAAAGCTCTTTTAATAATTTAGCGAAAAACGGTATTTACTGGGGACTTTTCCAGCTTAACAATGGAGTGGGCGGTTGCAAAGGCGACGATAGACTTGACCCAAAAAAGAATACTGTTGGGGCTATAACCTATTTGCTATTCAACAAGAAAAGTTTTTCCAAAGACTTTCCTGGTGAGTGGGAAGACTGGATGGGCTACTTATGTCATCAGCAAGGACTTTACAGGTTCAAAAGATTATACAAAAATATGGACGTTAAAATCTCGGATTTAAATGGAAAAGACCAAAGAGCCGTTGTGTTAAATTCTCGAAGAGCATGGGGGAAGATAGTAACTTATCGCCAATTCGTAGATAATTGGCGTAAGTATTTCATTCAATTAACAGATTTATGCCACAACGCTTGTGCTATGTCCGACGATTTGGGCGACTTTCTATCTGAAAGTAAAGCACAGGACGACGAATCATGTTCAAGAGAAAATTACGTACCACAATCCTCCGACTTCACTCCTACACCCGCAGAAGACGACGAGCCAAACGGAGGCAATGGCGGAGGCAATGGCGGAGGCAAAATTGACGAAGTGGTTACAAAGCATAAACGTAATTTCTTTATAAGGAAATAGAAAAATGGTTGCGAAACTTTCAAAAGCAGAAAACATAAACATTATAGCGAAAGTGTCAGAAGAGTTAGGCATTGACCCTTGTTTTATGCTGATGAAAGCAGATATTGAATCTGGCGGTACGTTCAACAATACTATTAAGTCAAAAAGCGGCAAGTATTGGGGTCTGTTCCAATTGGGCGACGGGATAATGGGCTGCAAAGGCGAAGATAGGCTCGATACAATCAAAGCGACGAAAGCCGCTATTGGCTATATCAATTACAATCGTAAGATAGTAGAGCCGAAACTAATAAAAGCAGGCAAAAAATGGGAAACGTGGATGGGCTATATGTGTCATCAGCAAGGAGCGGAGGGATTTTCGCAATTAATATTGAACTCGAACACTAAAATCACTCCGTCGCATGATAGGTACAATGGAATTATAAAAAATACAAAAAAAGCATGGAAACCTAAACCAAGTACTTTTGGAGAGTTCCTCGTTTATTGGAAAGAAGACATTGAGGGCAAAGTCAATAAATGTAGTACT
>JBBRJR010000150.1:0-6290 GCA_038218865.1 Kapaibacterium sp. (SeqCode)
ACAGCCGATGATATTCGCCCTTTTTTAGGGTGGCTTTACGATCATGGATGCAAGAAAAATACTTTAAGGCTCAAAACAGCTGCCATAAAGTCCTTTTTCAAGTTTTGCCAGAAGAAAAAAATCATAAAAACAAATCCTGCAGCGTTGGTTAGTACGCCGAAAACAGATAAAAGACTGCCAAATTTTATAACTCAAGAGGAAGCAACATTAATAATTGAAGACATTGAAACAACAAATTGGGAAAGGAAAAGAAACAAAGCTTTGATAGAACTGCTCTACAGCTCGGGGCTTAGAATAAGTGAGGCTCTCAATTTAAATTTATCCAATTGTAATTTCTCTAACAATACGGTAAAAGTTCTCGGAAAAGGAAGTAAAGAAAGAATTGTGCCTTTTGGCAAGCACGCAGAAAAAGCAATTAAAGAATATATTTTTTCTATTGAAGAAACAGGATTTATTTTAGGGCAAAAAACATTATTTATATCCAAACACGGAAAAAAATTAAATGCTGCGGTAGCTTATAGAATCATAAACAGGCAGATGCAGGGCAGAAGTGAGGTTACGCAGAAAAGCCCTCATTCGATAAGGCACAGCTTCGCAACGCACCTGCTCGACAACGGGGCAGATATAAAATCTGTAAGCGAAATGCTTGGGCATAGCTCGCTTTCGACCACACAAATTTATACACATTTGTCTATAGAAAGATTGAAAACCGCTTATAAACACTCGCATCCTAAAGCGGAATAAAATCAGTTTGATTCCTGAGTTAAAATATTCAAGAATTCTGATGATTTCCTGAAATCTTGCTCGAGTTCGAATGTGAAGATTTCTATATCCATATCTTTTAAATCAACAATATTATTTAGCAGCACCTGCCAAACCGGATCCTCTTCAATTCGCAATGAAAGTATGCCTTCGTAAAAACCAGCATCCCATATTTCGCAAAGCATATCAGCTAATCGCACAATAGCGACGAGTTCTTTGTGGCGAGGAGCAGAAGCTGGATCCATGTGGTAGGTAACAACAGTCGTCAATTCTGATGGCAATTTCCATAGTTTAGCAATCTCAGCGCCTACTTCGGTATGAGCTACGCCAAAAACTTCGAGCTCGGCTTCAATATCGTTAGCGCCTTTTTTAACTTTGTCCACAACTTGGAAGTATTTCCGTGCATCGTATTGCACCATGGCGAGTTTACCAACGTCATGCAGCAAGCCGCCGATAAATTCATTTTCCTTGTAAAACCGATTTAGTTTAAGCGCAAGAGATTTAGAGACCATTCCTGTACATGAGGCATGCCACCAAAATTTTTGCATCAATTCGGCTGCGAATTTTTGAGAGCTCATCAAGAATTTTGAAAAAATCGAAACGCCTAAAACAATGTTGGTCAGTCTATTCAATCCAAGTGTTATAATTGCTTGGTGGATTGAATTAATCTCAGTCCGAGTTGCGTAAAGTGGTGAATTGGCTACGCGCAATAATTTCAGAGTCAGCGTGGCATCGGCTTCAATTATTTTCGACAAATCTCTTATATCAATATTGTCGTCTTCCAAAAGCGATAAAACCTTCGCTGCAACAGGTGGCAGAGTAGCAAATTCTTGAGTTTCTATCAAAGTTTCAATTATCGACATAAAACCTTTTATTATTTATGGATGTTTTTTATTCTTCGCAATATCATAATTCTAATTTTACAAAAAAAAAATGATATAATCAAAACATTTCTTTAAAATAAAATAATAAACCAAATAACGGCACTGATATTAAAACAAATTCATAGTTAAACAACAAATTAAGTAGGAAAAATTAAGTCATTGCTAAAAAATTAAATTCCTTTTTCTTGCCTTACTTTTTCCCATAATAAATATTTCAATTCTTCCAAGCCGATTCCGGCAACAGAAGAAATAAATTTAATTTCTGGATTTGCATCATTAAATTTCAAAGATTTTAGTTCTTCTAATCTATCTTCTGTCAGAGCGTCTATCCTACTGAAGCAAATTATTTGCGTTTTGTTTTCAAGCTCGGGGCTAAAAGTGATTAGTTCATTTTTTAATATATTATAATCATTAATCGGGTCTTCGCTCAAAGAATCAATCATAAATAGCAGGACACCTGTTCTTTCGATATGCCTTAGAAATTGGAAGCCTAAGCCTTTGCCTTCGGACGCTCCTTCGATAAGCCCCGGAATGTCTGCAATAGTATAACTTTGGTTGTTCGAAACTCGCACCATTCCTAAGTTTGGAACTAACGTTGTGAAGTGATAATCAGCTATTTTCGGCTTTGCAGCAGAAATAACAGAAATAAGAGTTGATTTACCAACATTCGGCAATCCGACAATGCCCACATCTGCCAATAATTTTAATTCGAGCGTAATGTTTAACTCTATTCCCAGTAAACCTGGATTTGCAAAACGTGGAGTCTGGTTAGTAGCAGTAGCGAATTGATGATTACCCCAGCCGCCGTTTCCGCCTTTTGTTAAAACAAATTCTTGTTTATCTTCTGTCAAATCAACGATAACTTCGCCTGTCTCTGAATTCTTAATAAGTGTACCAATTGGAACTTTTATTATAAAACTCTCTCCACTTTTACCAGTTTTCCGGCTTTTCATGCCATTTTGCCCATCTGGAGCAATATAGCTGCGATTATAACGGAAATCAAGCAGCGTTGTAAGCTGCCTATCCACTAATAAAACTACATCGCCGCCTCTGCCGCCATCACCGCCGTCAGGTCCGCCTTTAGGCACAAATTTTTCTTTTCTAAAAGATACATGCCCATTGCCTCCGGCGCCTGATTGGACAAAAATATCTACAATATCAACAAATTTCATATTATTTCTTATTTACATTCATAAAATATACATCTTCTTTTACATTATCAAATGATTTCGCGAACTCGCCATTGAAATCATCTTTTGCTTTCAAGAATTCCGAATTAAAGTTCCACAATTCAGTGCTTTCTTCAATATCATCTTCACCTGATCGGTTTGTCATCATTTTCTGAAAATCATCAATAGAAATCTCTTCACTTGGATCGGCTTCCGCATTTGAATTTTCAGAAATATTATTAATAGCATCAATCAATTCATTTAAATTGGTTTCAAATTCCACTTTTGTTTCTAAGGCAAATTCTTCATCAGTTAGCTCAGAGCAAATGTCTTGAGCAGATTCGTCTGAGATTAAATCATTTTCCTTGTAATTATCTTCTGTCGTTACTACATCATCAAGCATTTCAAAATCAAATGAGTCGTTACGAGTGTCCGCAAAGTTTTCTTCTCCAGCTTCAGTTTCACGGGCTAAAACTTCATTGTTTTCAGGATTGTCTTCAGCTAATATTTCGCCTAGAATTGAGATTAATTCACTTTTGCTTATACATTTGTCCAAATATTTTGTTTGCAGCAAAGCCGAAACATATTTCATATTCTTATCATCAAAAAACAAAGATAAAGCCATCGAGTGAGCAGTTAGATTAATATCCGAAGGATAACCAACACTGTAAAATTCAAATAATGGGGAAAGCAAATCCAAAAAGCTTTTTGAATCCATATCGAGAACAATGATATCGTCGAACTTTTTTATTAAATTATCAAATTCGTAAATAGAAATTTGATTTGTTCCAGATTCTGCCCCAGCAGCAATATAGTCATAAAAATTTTGGAACAGATAATCATAGTCTGTGAAATAAGCGAAATATTTCAAAAATTCTTCATGCGGAAGAGTAAGGGATTCCTTGAAAATAAAAAACCTCAAAGTAGTTCGAGGACGGCAAAGAAAATTTAATCTTAATTTGACTAAACTACGAATAAACCCTGTCAAGTCATTGTAAGGAATTTTTGCAACTTCCTTTAAATACGTATCGAATTCAATATCTCTGTGTCTATTACCCATAGAAAAATCAAAAAAGGGATTAGCCGAAAGTTTTAACTTTTCTTTATAAATCCAAATATCTCTTTCGGCAATAAACATATTTTTGTATTTATCATCAATATGAGGATTATCAATCAAACAATCCAATCCGAAGTCATTCAAACTTTTGATTTTTGATAAGATGGAATTAACATTTTTTTCGATAACTACGTCGAACATTATTATTATCCTTTTGTATAATGAATATGTCAGATATTATTAAACGTGAATATTCGGAATTATTTTAAAAATAATAAAAAAGAAAAGTATAAGCATGAATTTTAATAAATAAGCTGAATTAAATTGACATTCTATAATAAATTTTGCCTTTTAATCCAGCTCGTTTAAAAAATATATTTGATGTTAGGATTAATAATCCTTTGCAGCATCTTTTGGTATTTCGAATCTCAAAGTGCCTTCATGAGTTTCTTTCATAGCTATAAAGGTAGGCTTTGGCAATTTATCAAAATAGCGACTAATAGTGATTTGGTCTTGATTGACTCCTTCGGATTCATCAGTACTCGGGATTATATCTGCCATTTTCGCATTCAATTCATTTTTTATATCTTCGTTAATTTGGCGAGATCTAAAACCCATTGCCACGATAGACTGATATATTGAACCCTTGGCGGATTCTTCCATTCTGATTACAACGGGATTTACAACATATTTTTCCAAAATAAAGCTCCAAAAGTGATGGAATAAAAGATTACAAATATAACACAAAAAAAGTTAATATAAAATTTTTTTTTTATTTAAATTTAATTGTAATTTATAGTTTAGTAAACGTAATATTTTAAAAATTAGTTTGTCTTGTGTAATGAAAAAACTATATTATTCTATCAGCGAAATAAGCAGCCTTATTGATGAAGAACAGCATATATTGCGGTATTGGGAAAAAGAGTTCGACAGCTTGAAGCCCCGTAAAAATCGTGCTGGCAACAGAGTTTATTCAGAAAAAGATTATCAGACAGTAAAACTGATAAAAAAAATCTTACGCGAGGACAAACTTTCTCTTAAAGGAGCAAAAGAAAAATTATCTCTTTTGCTCACTAATGCTGGATATTTGGAAAATGATTTTAAATCTAATGAAACCGTTATTGATAATAAAGACGGTAAAACATTTAACAACTCAATCGTTAATACAGACGGTAATGCTACAAATAAAAGTGAAATTGTTACTTTACTGAAACAAATACTTGTTGAAATAGAAAATTTTTAATTTTATTCATTATATAAAGGTGATTACGCAATGAAAAAAAACCTACGTTATTTGGCGTTATTTTTTGCCTGCTTTCTAATGGTAGCAAATTCAAGCTATGCACAAAAAAAAGGTAAAAAAACAAATGCACAAAAAACAGCCGTTGCAAGCTATGATTACGATTTAAGAGTTATCGGCAGACATGACGATGAAGTCCTTGGCGTTTTTGTCAATGAAGACGACACGCAGGTAGCTACTTGCGGCTTAGACGAGAAAATTAAAATCTGGAGTCTTCCCGACGGCAAAGAAATTAAAACACTCACCGGACATCTCGCCGCAGTGAATAACTTATCTTTCTCCGGCAACGATAAGTTTCTCGCAAGTGCTTCAAGCGATCTAACTGTTCGCATTTGGGACGTCGCCAGCGGAAAAGAACTTAAAGTGTTACGCGGACACACTGCCCCAGTTATTGGCGTTTATTACAGCCAAGATGACAACTCATCTCTTGTGGCAAGCACCAGCTTCGATAAAACAGTTAAGCTCTGGGATGCTGCGAGCGGTGTCGAAGTCAAAACACTCCGTGGACATACTGAGCCTACTAACAACGTTGCCTACAGCTACGACGGCAAATTCCTTGCCTCATGCAGCGACGACAAAACAATTAAAATTTGGAAAACAGACCTTGAAACCCCGCAACCAATTATGACGCTCAATGGTCATGAATCACCCGTTCTGACTGTACTTTTCAGCTTCGACAGCAAATTGCTCGTCTCGAGCGACTTAAATGGTGAAATTCGCATTTGGAGCATGCCTGAGGGCGAATTACTCAGAACAATCAAAGCACACAACGAACTCGTTCAAGACGTATCCTTCGCTGGCGACAACAAACGAATCGTTTCAGCCAGCCTTGACAAGACCGTCAAGATTTGGGACATCAATACAGGGGATAACCTCTGGACAAGCGAAATTGATTCAGAAATTTGGTCTGTTGATTTAACGAGCGATCTCTCTCATATTATTATTGGCTGCGCCGATGGCACAGTTCGCATGTATTCGTCCAAAGGAGGTAAAAAATGAAAAAGCTGCGTCTCGTCATTCTTCTCGCTATATGTTTGACAACAACTAATCAAGCATATTCACAAAAATGGATTAACACCGTCGTTTCGCTTACAGGTACAGTCGTCGACGAAGTTACT
>JBBRJR010000151.1:0-6245 GCA_038218865.1 Kapaibacterium sp. (SeqCode)
GGTGCATAAGCCCGTCCACTAAAAACGCTACACGGGACAAATAGCCCGATTCTTCGTAAATTGACGTCAGCAAAACAAGCGGCAGAAAGTATGGCAAAACAATACCGATAATGCCGGAAAATCCTTGAAATGCACCATTTACAGTAAAGAATATAAATTCGTTTTGACTTCGCAAGCCGTCAATCCAGACGGCTAATTGACCCAGCGGCGCTTCGGAAAGCGAGGAAA
The DNA here is from genome assembly GCA_038218865.1 of Kapaibacterium sp. (SeqCode). GTDB lineage: Bacteria > Bacteroidota > Ignavibacteria > Kapaibacteriales > UBA2268 > JBBRJR01. Next base: position 229 of record JBBRJR010000151.1, read on the forward strand.
GAAAGTCCCCAACGACGAAGATGGCGAAAAAGTAAAAAAAGAAAAACAACAGCAGGAAAAAATATCCGAAAATCGGATGGAGCAGTAAATTGTCAAATTTATTTATCCACGGGACTTTTCGTGTAGGCTGAATTTTGCAGATTTTCTCGGCAAGCGACATAGCTATGTGGTGCCGCTCGTAGGAAATAGTTTCGTAGCCGTCGCGCTCGTGCTCGGCAAATATCTCGTCGGAAATCTCAGTATGTTTTGGAGAAATATGCTCAATAATATTTTTCGATAAAATCGCAGTGTTTTCGATTGATTTTATGGCGTAAAATCTTGGCGAAACCTCGTGCCCGTTTATGTGGGGCGAGATGAGTTTTTCTAATTCTTTTATTTTAACTTCAAGATGGTGTGTAAATTCAATCGGCTGCTGCTTTATGTCTTTACTTTTCAGTAGTTTTTGGCAAGCGTCAATTAAATCTTTCGCTCCTTTGCCATAGAGGGCTTGAGTGCTAACGACTGGCACCTTTAATATTTGCGAAAGCAGCTCGGAATCTATTTGCGTACCCTGACGGTGGGCAATGTCTTCTAAATTAAGCGCAATCACCATCGGAATGCCAAGCTCGAGCAATTCAACGCTCAACTCTAAGCTGCGCGTTATCATCGAAGCATCGACAACGTTTATAATTAAATCAATTTTCTGGTGTAGCAAAAATTTAAGAGTAATTTCTTCAGCAGGATGCATGTGGTTCAATGAGAAGAGTCCTGGCAAATCAATCAAACGCAAAACATCCCCATAAAGATTGATTTCCGTTGCATTTATGTCGATAGTAGGACCGGAGCCAGAACTTTTTATGTCAGATAACACTTTGAAAAGCGTACTTTTCCCGGAATTTGGCTGTCCTACTAAAACAGCGGTATAGTTTTTCATTGCAGTATATATAAAATGTCAATCAAAATTCGACCATAATTTTATCGGCGAGTCCGCGCCCGATAGCGACTTTGGAATTACTGTTGGAAGTATTTTCAACTAAAATCGGTCCCCACTTTGCCCAAGTCTGCTTTATAAGAACATCGTTAATGTGCAATCCCATAACGCTCAATCTTTTTTTTATATCTTGTCCGGCATTGATATTCAATACTTTAAGTCTTTTTTCAGCCGGAGCGTCCGATAAATTTATTTGTCCCAAATTTATTTGTCCTATCACAAATTCAGTTAATTTTCAATAATTAGGAAAACCTAAGAACTAAAATAGCAAAAACTAAAGTAAAATCAAAATTAATTTATAATAATTTTATTTATTAAATAATAAAATTCATTATTTTAACATCAAATCCCGCCAAAAATGGGATTGAATTTCCGTAGAGGGGGCTAGGGGGTGTTCATATTATTTTTGCAGTTTATTGTTCATTTAACAAAAATGTTATGTATAAAACCTAAAAATATACCTAATCGGGGCAGCCTCGATCTAATCCCGAGACGCCCAAATATATTACTTGGATCCGTCCAATTTGGGCGGATCCAAGGTAGGTTTATCGGTAAAAATAATACCGTTGATGTGGTTTGGCATTATTACAAATTCTTCTAAATTTACAAAATGATGCGTAGCGTTTACTAGCGGCCTGTCATTGTCATACATTCGGCAATATTTTTTTGAACGAAATCGGAAGATTTTTTGAGTTGAGCCATTTCTTCGTCATTCAATTTTAATTCAATAATTTTTTCGATACCGTTTTTGCCAAGTACTACTGGAACGCCAACGACTGTGTCTTTTATGCCGTATTCGCCATCGAGTAAAACGGAGCAAGGGATCACTCTTTTTTGGTCGCGGACGATGGATTCAACCATTTGAACAGCTGCTGCTGCCGGAGCGTAGTAAGCACTGCCAGTTTTCAAGTATCCGACTATTTCAGCACCGCCAGCTGCTGTGCGAGCGATAATTTCATTTAAGCGATCTTCGGAGATTAAATCCAATAGTGGAATGCCTGCAACTGTGGTAAAGCGGGGAAGTGGAACCATAGTATCGCCGTGTCCGCCCAAAACGAGAGCTTGAATGTCTTGCATTGAGATGCCTAATTCCATCGATAAAAATGAGCGATAGCGAGCTGTATCCAAAATTCCAGCCATGCCGATAACTTTATTCTTTGGTAATTTCGACGCTTTAATGGCTAAGTAAGTCATTACGTCGAGTGGGTTTGAAACGATGATAAATATTGCGTTAGGTGAATATTTAACTGCACTTTCGGCGCAAGATCCAACGATTTGAGCATTTTTTGCAAGCAAATCTTCGCGGGTCATTCCGGGCTTACGTGCTAAGCCAGCTGTAATAACAACAATATCAGAATCTTTTGTAACTGCATAATCATTTGTGCCGAATATCTTAGTATCTGAGCCCATAATCGGCATTGATTCGTACATGTCGAGGCTTTTTCCTTGTGGAATGCCTTCGGCTATATCTACAAGATAGACATCTGTTGCAAGTTCTTGATTAGCAATTAGTTGAGCTGCGGTTGCGCCAACGTGTCCGGCGCCGATAACTGTAATTTTCATGTGAATATCCTTTATAATTTAATTGTCAAAAATATAATAATTAGACGGTATTAATCCTTTTTATTATAATCAATAAAATTATATTGGTAAAAACACAAATACTTTTTTAGGTGAGGCTACTTTGCTATAAATAGGCTGTTGATTTAGTCCATTATTTTTGTCATTATAGCTGACAATTTATTGATCTCTGCGGCAAGTGCTTTTCCGAGAGAGAGGGAGAAAGAAGTATAAACATGAGCTTCGTAAGCTATTACAATAATATCACTTCTTTCTCCCTCTCCATTCATGGAGAGGGTCGGGGTGAGGTTCTTATTCTTGTACCATTAGGGCTGGGGGGCTTCGACAGGCTCAGCCACCAAAAAAAGTAAGTGCCATCACATTGTTCATTCAAATCTATCTTTCCTTATCTTCGTATAATTGCCTTGGGGGAAGAGGTCAATATATTGCAATCAATTAGCTTATTCATCTTTCGTGCAAGACTTGAAACACATTATTTACCTTATTTTACAATTTTATACAGTAAATCTCTTGACTTCTCAAGCAAAGTTTTATCAATTAAATTAGAACTATCGACTTGCCAATGATTTAAAGAATCCAAAGCTTTGGAAAACTCTTTTTTGGACATGAAATAATTTGACATAATAAATAGACGCAATCCTTCGCGGTTACTTTCGAGAAAGCGTATATTTTCATGTTGGGCTGAATAGACGAAGTCATCATGTTTAAGGGCAATTTGCAGGAGGCGCAATTGGACTGTTTCTTGTTGATCGGCACTCAATTCATTTGACATCTGAATATCGAAATAAATTTCTTTGGCTCGCTTGAAATTTAAAAGAGAAAATTCTACATTGGCGAGGTGATACCGAAGCCATGCGTCAGAAGGAGTATTCGATAACTGTTCCTCGAGCATTGATTTGTTCCGTAACTTTTTCTCTTCCGAACTATTTATATAACCGAAATGCTCAATTTGAATTTTACTTTTACTGATTGACAAGCCAAGAGCAGTAATCGATTCGGCTATTTGTTCGTGGATTATGCCGTTAAATTTTATTTGAGGATGATTCCTGAACACTCTGGTATAGAAATGAGAAACGGACGTACTTTGATTAATGTCGAGATAATTTATCAATTCGCATTCAAATCCTCCGATGGCAGGATCTATTTCCACTGGCAGAATTTTCTCAAGTTCGCCGGGGATAAGTGCTTCGTCGGCGTCCAGAGAAATGATCCACTCGGAGCGAACGTAGGAAAGAGCATGATTTCTTGCCTGCGAAAAATCATTTTTCCAAGCGTGGTAATAAACTTCGGCGCCCAGCGAAGCGGCAAGTTTAGCAGTGCCGTCGGTTGAGCCGGTATCGACTACTATTATTTGCTGGCAAAACGGAAGAAGCGAATTTATTGAATTCGGAAGATTTTGCTCTTCATTTTTTGCAATTATAACGGCGGATATTGTATTTTCTTTCATATCGTTTTTAATTTCAAATATATAATAATTTTATTTACTAAAAAAGGAAAAATTTAAGAAAGCGGAATAATAAAGTATAAATTAACAATTGGTAAAATTAAGTTAATTATGCAAAAATAATGGTATTTATTCTGTTATTTTTAATATATTTACAATTATTCTTTTTTCAAAAAAGCAGTTAGAATTTGAAAGTATTAATTATATGCACGGCGAACAGTTGCCGCAGCCAAATGGCTACTGCTCTGCTTGCAGGGAAATTTCCGGATTGGGAAGTTTTTTCTGCTGGCACTTATCCGGCTCGGTTTGTGCACCCATTGGCTATAGAAGTTATGCAAGAGATAGGTTTGGACATCAGCGAAAACGTTCCTCAAAGCATTGATAAATTTTTAAAAGAGGATTTTGATTACGTCTTAACTGTTTGCGGCGATGCCCAAGATTCTTGTCCAGAATTTTTTGGCAATACAAAAAACAAAATACATATTGGTTTTGACGATCCAGCTTCTTTTATTGGTGATAAAGCAGAAATGCTTGATGAATTCCGGCGTGTGCGAGATGAAATAAATGAAGCATTAATTGCATATTTTCAGAATAAATGAAACAAATCGAATTGAAATAACGTACTGAATATATACATTAGAATTTACATTAGAATTTTAAAAATAAAATAGATAAAAAAATTTGAAGTACCAAATTTTAACTTACAAAAAAAGGGTTATTATGAAAAAAATGATTTTGATTCTCGCCTTGCTGGTGGGAATGTCGGGCATAAGTAATGCTCAAGGCGTTAGGCCCAAAAGTGCCAACGACTTATTGCCATTTGATCCGGCTGTCCGGATTGGCGTATTGGATAATGGTTTGAAGTACTACATCAGAGAAAACAAATTGCCTGCCAATCGCGCAGAGCTAAGACTCGTAGTAAAAGCTGCTTCTATACAAGAAGAGGACAATCAAGCTGGGTTGGCTCACTTTACGGAGCACATGTGCTTTAACGGAACAAAGAATTTCCCAAAAAATGAATTAGTAAACTTTTTGGAATCCACTGGCGTTCGCTTTGGTGCAGATTTAAATGCATCTACTGGCTTCGACAGAACTTATTACATTTTGACTATTCCGCTGGATAAACCGGGATTGCTCGATAATGGATTTCAAGTATTAGAAGATTGGGCTCACAACGTATCTTTTGATGCAGTAGAATTAGAAAAAGAACGTGGCGTTATTTTGGAAGAATGGCGTTTGTATCGTGGCGCACAAGAACGCGTTATGAAAGAACACTATCCTTACATTTTCTACAATTCAAAATACGCTGATCGCTTGCCTATCGGCGATACTGCAGTTATTTTGAACGCACCTCGTCAACGTTTTCTTGATTATTACACCGATTGGTATCGTCCGAACTTGATGGCAGTTGTTGCCGTTGGCGATTTTGATGCTGATAAAATCGAAAAAATTATCAAAGATAAATTTTCACGCATGAAAAATCCTGCTAACGAAAAACCACTTGTCAAATATCCGATTCCTGTTCACGAGGAAACACTTGTTTCTATCGCAAAAGACAAAGAATTGCCTATGCCGAATATATCAATTATTTACAAACAAAAAGCAAGAGAAGGCGCTACTTACGGCAACTATCGCTATGGCATAATGGATAATTTGGTGAACAGTATGTTCAACATGCGTATAAATGAACTCTCTCGCAAGCCAAATCCTCCATTTTTATATGCAGGCGGCGGAAGCGGCGGATTTTTAGCTGATTTGCGTGCGTTTAATTTGATTTCAATCTCGAAGACAGATGATTTGCTAAAAGGCTTGGACGCTATCGTTACCGAAGCCTACAGAATGAAACAACACGGCTTTACGCAATCTGAGCTCGATAGAGCAAAAGAAATGGCTATGACTAACATCGAAAAATCTTACGGCGAAAAAGACAAAACAGAATCAGCTGATTATGCCGAAGAATATTATCGCAATTTCTATGAAGATGAAGGCATGCCCGGCATCGAAGCTGAATTAGGATTGTAC
>JBBRJR010000152.1:0-6173 GCA_038218865.1 Kapaibacterium sp. (SeqCode)
ATCGCCTTCGCGAGGCTCTAATTTCAAAGATTTGGTAATTTTCTTTTTATTTCGCCAAATGGTAACGTTTACTTTGTCGCCTGCCCGTTTTTGGGCGACTACGCTTTGCAATTCATTGGAACTATTCACGCTTTTGCCGTCTTACCTCCTGCCTAATGCCCAGCCTGATTTACATGTGCCACACCTTTGAGGCGGAGTGCATCTGAGAAAGCAAGGGGCAATACATGGATTGTCCCTACGAAATCCGCTGGTATTCATTTCCTACAGCCTAATACCCAATGCCTACTTGCCTTTCACCGACAACTGGAAACAGATAACCGAAAACTAAATGCCTTTGCTGCTACTTGCTAAGATGCTTTAATTCAAATATATCAGTGCGACGGTCTCGTAAATTTTTCACACTGCCAAATTGATTGAGTTCTCGCAAAAGATCTATATCCAAGTCTGCTATTAATATCATTTCTGTGTTCGGTGTAGCTTCAGCTTTTATACCATTGGCGGGGAAAGCGAAATCGCACGGAGTAAAAACCATTGATTGGGCGTATTGAATATCCATGTTATGCACTTTGGGCAGGTTGCCGACAGAGCCAGCTATCGCGACGTAGCACTCATTTTCTATAGCGCGGGCTTGTGCGCAATTGCGTACGCGCGAGTAACCGTTTTGAGTATCTGTCAAGAATGGAACAAACAGAATGTCCATCCCGTCGTCGGCTAAAATTCGGCTTAATTCAGGAAATTCGACATCGTAGCAGATTAAAATTCCGATTTTTCCGCAGTCGGTATCGAAGGCTCTTAATTTATGTCCTCCAGTCATGCCCCAAATTTTTTCTTCGTCCGGCGTAACGTGCAATTTTTCATAAAGCTCGACCTTGCCGTCGCGTTTACAAAGGTAGCCGACGTTTAGCAAATTGTTGTCGCGAACTTCTGGCATGCTGCCGCAAATTATGTTGATATTGTACGAAATGGCGAGTTCTGCGAATTTGGCAACAATTCTATCGGTGAACTTTGCCAGTTCTCTGATTGCCTGCGATTCGGACATGTGGTTGTTCTCTGCCATAAGCGGAGCATTGAAAAATTCGGGGAAAAGTGCGAAGTCAGCTCTGTAGCCCGAAACTGCATCGACGAAGAACTCCACTTGCTGCAATAAATCTTCCAAATTAGAATAAGGTCGCATTTGCCATTGGATTAAGCCTAAACGTACAACTTTTTTGATAATGGCTGCTTTAGTAATTTGCTTTTCGTAATAAATATTATCCCATTCGAGAAGCACGGCAAATTCGTTAGAAGCTGCGTCGCCTACCAAATAGTTCTTCATTATTTTATATGGATGGAAATCATTGGACAATTGAAAGTTGAGGACGGGGTCGTGAATTTCGCGTAAGCGAACTTTATCTATATATTCTTTTGGTGAAAGTTCGCCGGAATATTTATGATAATTGGGGATGCGTCCGCCAAAAGCAACGCCTTTTAAATTCAGCCGTTCGCAAAGTTCTTTACGATAATCGTAAAGGCGTCTGCCCAATCTTAAGCCACGAAACTCAGGCTTTATGAATACATCGATACCGTAGAGCTTATCGCCTTTTGGGGTATGAGTGTTGAAAGTGAAATTGCCGGTGATGTCTCTATATGTATGATGATTTTCATAAGTATTTGTATCGACTATAATCGAAAGTGCGCTGCCGGCAATCTGTCCGTTCACCGTAATTACAACTTGCCCTTCGGGAAATTTTTTGATTAAAGATTCCAGATGATGCTCTTTCCAATATGAATTTGGCATAGAGGTGTAGGATTCAATCATAGCGTCTTTAAGCTCTTGATAGTCATCTAAACTCAGATATTTTAGCTCTATATTTTCAATTTCCAAAATTAATTATTCCTTATGTATGAAAAATCCACAAATATCAGCTTGATGGCTTATTGATTAATGCTTAATTCTAATTATTTATTGCTTCTTGCTTTTCTTTTTTTTAATTTCAATCAAAACGAGAGCGCCGAGCGAAAGAAAAAGCGTGATGACACTTAGCCAAGCACCCTTTTCAAAAGCAGCGGAGCTGTATTTCAACTCCACGACGTGGCTGCCTTTAGCAATCGCCACAGCTCTGAAGCAATAATTTGAACGGTAGATATGACCGTCTTGACCGTTTATTACGGCTTTCCATGCTGGATAATATATTTCACTAAGGCACAAGACGCCATTGCGTTCGGCATCGACTTGCATTTTAATATAATTGGAAGAATATTCGAGTATTTCTACTTTTCCGACGGGCGTTGAATCATTTTTTGATAGCTCAAAAGGAAGGGGCCCTTCGAGAACTACACTGCGAGTGTAATCCACTTTGTTGTTGCGCATGAATTTCTCAACAGAGTTTTTATTTTCAATAATTGCATCGCCCACGAGATATGCTCGCGGCAATCGGAAAGTATCTTCGACAAAATAAGGAATACCTCGCACTTCATCTATCGCTATTTCATATTTCACATTGTAAAGCGCGTGAACATCTTTCTTTGCATTGAGCGGTGGCATAACCCTTTCGAGCAGTAGTGGATTATATCCTTCTATAAGCTGAATTTCACTAATCATTCCCTGATTACGTTTCATTGCCATATAACTTGGATTGTATATCCTCATGTTTACACGGAATAAATCATTGAGATATTTCGGCTTGAAAGCAGCCACCGTAGCTGGTTGCAATTCATATTGCTTTGCTATACTTATTTTGGAAATATTAAAATCCGAGCCAGCAATATATAAATCAATAAAAACTATCAAAACAAGCAGCGAGCCAGCAGCCAAACGGTTTAATATGTTTTTAAAATGTAAAAAAGAAACTGCGAAAATAGCGAGTGAAATCACAAGTGCAATAGTTCCGAAGCCCGAAAGTGCGGGTATAAATTGTTCTTTAGCACCCAAAAGCGAAGGAAGGATGCCGATGGCAGCGATAATACCGACAAATATAGGCAAAGCATGTGACACAAGAAGTTTCCAGAGGTCGCTTTTCGCTTCGCTTCGCCTGAGCCGGTCGAATCCGAAACCGGCTAATATGCTAAACCCAAAAGCTGCGCCGAACATCATGCGGGCGGGTATTCTCAATTGACTGAAAAATGGTAATTCGTGAAATATGCCCAAAAGGAAACTATTACTGCCCAAAGCAAATAATATGGCGAAAATTATAAATGCTATGAGAAAAGCCACGAATCTATTTTTATACATAGTTAGTGCTGCAAAAAGTCCGAGCATAATGGCAGCCAGTCCGAAATAAAACGACGTTTCCCAATAATAATAATACGGCGTTTCTTTGGTTTTGTCGCCCGGGAGCGAGGCTTTCAGGTAAAAAGGAACACTTGGCGTATTGTCCGAGTTCGAGTAGCCGAATATTTTCGGTACTATCATCGAAAAGATTTGATCTGTTTCGATGGAGCCTTCGGCAGCAGTTTCGTAAGTAATTTCGCTGCGCTTGGAAAGTCCAGCTAATTCACTCGACGGCAAAAATTGTATTTGAAAGATACCCAAAGCTATAATAAAAGGGATTACGCCAGCTAATAAACGACTTAGGAAACGTTTGTCTTTGTAACTGCCGTGCAGCAAATCCGCCACAACGAACCAGAGAAGGAATAGCCCTAAAAACAAGCCAATGAATAGTGTCATCTGAGGATGACCTGAAAGCATAATCATTCCGAAGAGCAAGCCTGACAAAATTGCGCTTTTGAAGTTTTTCTCGGTGTACGTTTTGTGCAACAGCAAGAGTATTAGCGGAAGCCAAGCCAAATGGCTTACTATCATTGGATGAATTACGTGGCACACAAATAGAAATGAAAAAGCATAGGACACGGCCGAGATCATACTGCCAAAAGAAGATATTTTAAAATGTTTTGCAGTAAAATACATAGTGAGTTGAGCTATGACGAAGTGAATGATTACTACGAATTGCAGCATCCCGACAGAAAGCTGCCCGTCACCTGATACGAAAAGTGATAATATTCTATTCAGCGGATAGAAAAACCCGACCTGCAAATCCGCTAAAAATGGCATGCCTACGAATGAATATGGATTCCAAAATGGCAAAATTCCTTTGGAGAATTCTCGAGCTGCAAAGCTTTGTACTGGATAGACATATTCGGCAAAATCTTCCCAGAAAAAGGCGCTGCCTATAAGTTGCTGCCAAAAAAATATGGCGGTAAATATTACAAATACAGAGGCGGCAAGCCACCACTTCACGTCAAATTCTTTGCTTGCAGTTTGCTTTGGTGGCGCACTTTTTGGCTTTTGTAAGTTTTTGTTTTCTGTTTGCTTCATTTTCAAATTTCTATTTAATAATTATAATAATGTCTGTTGTAATAATTCATTTTACAAATTTAATAGATTTTTATCTATTATCCATAAAATGATTATTCAGCTTTAATTTTTTTTTATTAGCAGACTGTTGATTTACTGATAATAGATGCTTTGTCATTCCCGCGCACGGTGGAATCTATTGTTTATCAGTTACTTGCAAAGGCATGGATTCCCGCCTTCGCGGGAATGACAAGTAACTTGTACTTAATCAACAGTCTATTAGAAATTACTCTTACATTACATATTTTATTTTCTCATGTTTCTTTTTTGCAATAAGAAAAGAAATTTATCGTATTTTTAGTGTTTCAAAATCTGAATAGTGGATAGATTTATTAACAACATATTGGGACTGACCAGATAAGGGTCATACTGAGCTAAGCGATGCATCCATTTCTTAAGTAAGTTATTGAAAAAGAATGGATTTTTTGATTCAATCAAAATAATGACCAGCTTTAAATTCCGACTTATCGCGGCAGCCACATAAAACTTTAGAGGTAAACATGAAAGTAGCCATTTTGACAATTGGTGATGAAATATCAATTGGACAAATAGTAAACACTAATGCAGCATGGATAGCGGGCGAAATCACTGCATTGGGAGCAGACGTTGTAACGCACATGGTCTGCCGCGATAACGAACCGGAAATTGTTTCTTCAATTGAATATTTGGAAAAATCAAGTGATATTATAATTATCACCGGCGGCTTGGGCTCTACGCATGACGACATAACCAAAGTTGTTTTAGCTAAATATTTCAAATCAGAAATGGTTTTTAATAGTGAAGTTTTTGAGCATATTACTACGCTGTGCAGCAAAATGAATGTGGAAGTATCCGAAAGAAACAAAGCACAAGCAATGCTGCCGCACAATTGCAAAGCACTTATAAACCCGCTCGGCACTGCTGCTGGGATGCTTTTCTTCGAAAATGGCAAATGTTACGCTTCGCTACCGGGTGTGCCTTATGAAATGAAAGCCATAATGAATGATAGCTTATTGAGATTTATTGATTTGGTAATTAAGGAAAAACACGAAAAGGTAACAAAATACAAGACACTCATAGCGGGCGGGATTCCAGAGAGCAGCTTGGCTGATTTGTTAGGCGACGCCAAGACTTTCCTCTTGGAGGGCGATAGCCTTGCATTTTTGCCTTCGCCGCAAGGAATAAGGCTCCGCATAGGCTCTGCTTCTGAAGATTCAGAAAAGGCTCAAATTGCAATTTTACGAATAGAAAATTACATTCTCAGCAAAGCCAAAAAATATATCTTTTCAACTCAAAGTCAGTCGCTTAGCGAAACGGTGGGCAATTTACTAAAAGAAAAAAACTTTATGCTTGCAATAGCAGAGTCCTGCACTGGCGGCATGCTTGGCTCTACAATTGTCGATCCACCCGGCAGCAGCGAATATTTTTTGGGCGGCACAATTGTTTACTCGAACCAAGCAAAATTATTCCGACTCGGTGTTTCGCCTGAAACACTTTTGAACTACGGCGCAGTCAGCGAAGAAACTGCTTACGAATTAGCTTTTTTGACGCGAAATCTCTTTAAATCCGACTTAGCTTTGAGCATTACTGGCATAGCTGGTCCAGGCTCTGACGGAAGCGATAAGCCAGTTGGTACGGTTTGGGTTGGGCTTGCCACTCCGAATGGAGTATTTTGCAAGTTGTTTAATTTCAATGGCACGCGGGATATAGTCCGCGAAAGAGCCGTTACAAGTTCACTCTTATTCTTATATAATCATATAAATGAAAATTATTAGCAAAACTTTCACTTACACGTCTGCACCGTGTCGCCGCCGATCGCGTTCATCTTTGAATGGAACTCGATCGCGATGACGCCATCGCC
>JBBRJR010000153.1:0-6126 GCA_038218865.1 Kapaibacterium sp. (SeqCode)
TGTGCCTATCAAACTCATCGACAAACATGGGGCTGTCCGGTGGGTTCAGCGAAGCGCCTATGTCTCCAGAGAATAATATATTTGCTTTTGGGTCGTAAACCGAGAAATTCCCAGAAGAGTGGCAGTAGTGAGCAGGAACCAGATATAGGTTGGAATGCGAGGTTCCGATTTGAACTTCCATTCCCTCGTCGGGTATGCCATTCAGAACGAGGTTAGTACCCATACCGAAATGAGCTATAAAGCCCGTCCAAATCCATGAGCAATAAACATTTACATTTGGGCAAAGATCTACCCACATAGCCAAGGATGAAGAAACATCGGGGTCTTGATGACTTGCAATGATTAATTTTATATTTTCCGTAGAAGTATGGCGAGTCATTTCCGTTAAAACTTGCGGGAAAATTTCAATTCCGCCAGGATCGAGCAATGCTGCTTGCCCATTTGAAACTATTATGTATTCATTTGTATCGATGATCTGTTCGTTTTTTGATGAATCCCGCCCTAAAACTACCCATTTATGTGATCCGTCGTCGAATAAAACTTCGCTCTTCATATGTGATTCCTTTTTATTAAATATTATTAAATTGCTTTTATTTTAATAAGCGAAGTTACAATGCTATCGCCTTTAGATATGTTTTCTGAGATAATCTGTAATTGCTCGTCAAGAATTTTAACGATGCCTTTTATATTCGTAACAAGCCCGGAAAAACTTTTTTGGTCGCTCGATAGGTAGGAAGATTCAATCAAAATATTAGATCCCATGTAATTGGCAATAAATCCGTTACGCTTTATGCTGTCAAGCTTTTTCGTGGCTTTAATCATTGAATTATGAGCCTCAAAAAGATAATTATTAATTACTTCCACGATTTCCACATTCTTTAAAGCCAAAAGCTTTAAATTCACGAGATCGTTTGCAGAAATCCCAGAAAAAGCACTATGAGTGTGTAGTTTGGAAAGTACTTTTAAGTCCAATAAATTAAAATCGTGAGAATTATAAGTTGAATTTATGCCTTTCAGCTGCATATCGATAAGTTTATTAAGTGCTTGCGAATATTGCAAAAATCGGCGTACCGTAATTGAGCAAATCGTCAGTTGCCTCGCAAAATGGCTTGTGGTAATTTCCAATTCGTCCAGCTCAGGAGCTATTTGTATCGGCAGGTCAGACAAAAAGCCGGACAGAGTAATCAGCGACTGCCCTTGATTGGAGCCTATTTTAGAAGCTTGCACTATGCCGTTTATTGCTAAAAGCTTTAAATCCAAGCTGATGCCTTTCAGAGACCTTGCTCCGTTCAGGACATCTACGCCTATACTGAAAATCTGAGTTATATCACTCAAATACTTTTCTATTACTTTACTCATAATTACTCATTTTTGATAAATTTCTGAAATGAATACACTCCAATACCATCATATATTTCGGATAAAAAAACTGAAACTTTACGAATTTTCATTTTACGTCATAATATATAAATATCAATATGCAACTATATTTTAGTTCATTATTTGATTATTCAAATCCTGCATAAATTCCTGCATATTCAAATCATAAGCTAGCTTTTTTGCGGCTATGTAATATTTCTGAGCTTTTTTGTTATTGCTTTCTTTTAATATTATCGATACATTTGAAATAGTCAAAAGCCTCATCTCGGGCGAAAGCTCAACGGCTTTTGTTGCCGCCAGCCCTAAGTAATAACTGCTCGAATCGTAATTGCCTTGGCTTGCTTCGAAAATAGCTTTTATGTTATTATAAAAGCAAAAGATTTCGTCATCTTGAGAATTTAAAATCTTTTCATCCAAAGATGCAATTAATTGTTGAGCTTTAGATTCATCACTTTGCTCAATATATACTTTTGCCTCGAAAAGCTCTAAGCGTAGTAGTTCGTCTCCACTAAGCACGTCTCTATAATTATCTTTTATATCACGGATATGTATCATTGCTTCGTCGAACTTGCCATCAATAAAGAGTACCGAGAGATTATCTATATGCTGTTTGAAATTAAAGACGCCACTGTGCAAAAAATTAAAATTATCGGCAGCGGGCATAGAGTTTATCGGAGCCCCGCCTGAACCAAATTCAAAATTATCGCTCGTTTCTTTTACCAAACGCTTGAAATTTTCGTCTCCAGGAGTAATTTCTGCTCCCGAATGTGGTTTGATAAGAGATTGATATTCACTGTAAAGGTCAGTCATTACGTCCGGACTGCCGTATCGCGAGGCATATTCAGCAGAAGCCAATATCATACTTTCCGCAGTCTCTTGATCGCCGGCTTCGGCACTGTGAGCTGCGATATAAGGCGCCAGCTGGTCTTTTATCTCGTTAGTCTTTGTTTGATTATATTTTTCTTTTAATATGGCTGAAATTTGAGCATGAAGTGAGGTATATTCCTCGAATTCTAAAGTTTGCTCGAAATAAGTATGATAAAAGCCTTGTGAGAATTTATATGCCGTTGTTTTTTCGCCGTATTTCATAATTGCTCCCATGCTGCGAATAATGCCGGTGCGGTTTTGTATGCCGCGCAGTTTTTTTATGGATTGAAGAACGTCTAAATTTAGCAATTTTGAAACTATCGAAACAGTAAACTCAGAGCCTTCGGTACAACAAACAGCCAAGATGTTTTTATCCTCTTCGTTTAGTTTTTCCATGTTCTCCGAGATTAGAGATTGTATGGAAGCAGGCAACGACTTATTATTTAAATTTTGAGGATTAAACGCACCGTCGCTATCGAATGGGGAGGAGTTTGCGAAAAATTTAAGATAGCTAATTATAGATAAAGGATTGCCAATGGATTTTTCTTTAAGCCAAATCTCGAAATCCTGATTGCCTATGTAGTTAGGCAGGTAATGCCGGGCAGCTTGGTTAATCTCTGGGTTGCCGAATTTATCCAATCGGAATTGCGAAACGAGTTCATTTTTTTTGGCATTACTTAAAAATGACAAAAGCGGTAGCGCTCCAGCTTCGACTTGATTAGAATTGAAAGCCAAGACAATCATGATGGGAATGTCAGCTATGTTATTAGCTAAAAGATTAAGCAGCTCTACGCTTTGAGCATCAGCCCATTGCATGTCGTCCAACAAAAGTAATACTGGCGATTTGTCGCAAAGCGAGCGGATAGTATCGTAATAATCAGCAGCGGCTGTACTTACTTTTTTCAAGACGGCAGAGGATTGTTCTTTTTTTAAGTCTCGATAATCTTTGCCAATTTCCTTAATGGCGTAAAACACGCTATCGATTAAGGGAATAGAGGCTAAAAGAGTCATGCCCACGTTCATTGCAAATCTTTTTTCGGCAGAGCGGGAGGGTGCGTCTATAATTGCCTCTATCGCTTTGGTGAAAGGCAAAAGCGGCTGCAAATTACCGACTTTTAACTTGCCGATTGGATTCGCTGCGCGTGAGTAGCCATTCATTATGCTCTTTTCTTCGCTTGCCAAAGCATTGAAACTTTCCAGAACAAGAGATTTGCCGTAGCCTGAATCGCCAGCTATGGTAATAATCGAGCCTTTATTTTTGGATAACTTACCTAATAAAGACTTAAAATCTTTGACTAACTCTTCATTGCCGAAGATGCTTTCCATATTTTTCCTTTGCTTGCAGTATATTCATTGATGTTACAACGAATTTCATCTAAAATGTTTAAATCGAAAAATTAATTTTCCAAAAAAAAATGTCAATCCAATTCATGTAAAAAAAATTAAACGCCGCGAGTATCCGGATGCCAAATGAACTTGTGCATTTGTATTTGCATGCGAACACGAAGCCCAGAGCCAAGGATTTTTTTTGATAATTCTATCGGCTCGTAAAGCCCGAATGCTGGCGAAAAAAGTACGCTTCCAGCTTGGTTTGTTAAATTGTAATTATTTATAATATCGCAAGCCCAATCAAAATCTTCATCGGAAGAAACAACAAATTTAACTTCGTCATTTTTTGTTATGTGCTTAAAATTGTTGTAATTATTAAATTTACTCATGCCTGAGCCGGGGCATTTTATGTCCATGATTTTTATAACACTTGGGTTCAGTGGGCTGATGTCCGAATGCCCGTTTGTTTCTATCGCTACTACATAGCCGGCTTCTATTAATAAGTCAAGTAAGCCGATAGCCGCGGGCTGAGCTAAAGGTTCGCCGCCAGTCAGCTCTATGAAATTGCAATTATATGTTTTAATTTGAGATGAAATTTCCTCATAGCTCATCAACTTCTCTTTTTGATTAAGCTCCAAAGCGTAGGCGGTATCGCACCATTTGCAGCGGAGCGGGCAGCCCTGTAAGCGTACAAAAACGCAGGGCAAGCCTGCACGAGTGCCTTCGCCTTGTATGGAATAAAATATCTCATTTATATTAAGTTTTATGTTTTCCAAATTTTATATCTAAATAATATTATAAAAACAATGAAACGTATAAAATAAGAGCTTATTACAATTATATCAATTTTTAAATCGCTCCGAGTGAAAATATTAGAAGACATGAAAACTAATCAAAACACAAAAACGTTTAATATTGAATATTTAATTGTAAGTAAATGTTTTTTATGTATCCGGATTTATTATGAATAAAATAATTATAACGATAATATTTTTTGCTTCGGCTGTATTAGCATTTTCGCAGGAAGAAGCTGATTTAGATCTAACTACAAAATGCGGTACTTCCCGCTTTAATGAACATCAGCGCCACCCAAAAGTAAATCAAATTTTGACAAATGAAAATAATTCACTCAATACATCGAACTTTTATATCTCGCCGTCAAAAAAATTCAAGATAAATTACTATATGAGTGGTGTTGATGCCGTTGAGGATGTGGACTTAAACCAAAACGGCGTACCGGATTATATTGATTCGGTAGCATATTATTTTGATTATGTTGATTCAATCGAAGTCGGCGTCTTAGGAAACGTTTCACCATCTCCGGACGACGGATTTAACGGTGGACCTGAGTACGATATTTTAGTTTTTGATTTGGGAAATGATGATTATGCTTCATATGGCTTGTGCAGCCCTAACGGACCAGTACTACCGCCCAAGATTTTCCCAAGAAATTACAGCTTTATAACAATTGATAACAATTATTCGCCGCTGGACAGGAAACCCCGCCCTGATGGCACTACTTCGCAAACTTACACTACTACTGGGATTATGGGGCTTAAAGTAACGGCAGCGCACGAGTATTTTCACGCAGTGCAATTTATGTACGGCGGATCTCAGAACGATATTGGGTCGATAAACGAGATGACCAGCGTTTACATGGAAAACCGATGCTTTCCTGAATCTCGCGATTATTTGCAATACGTACGCGATATGTTCCGTAATTTCAAAAAATATCCCTTCGGCGACGGCGACCCTAATGTGGGATATGCCTATGGCATTTATTATCATTATATTACGTCGAAATTCGGCGAAGAAATAATCAAGCGGCAACTTCAACTCGCCGAATTGGGACTATATAAATTCGACGCTTTAGATTCCTCTTTGCGCAAGCATAATTCCTCTCTAACTGAGACCTGGGATGAATTCCTCACTTGGGTTTACTACACTGGCTCTCGCGCCATCGAAGGTAAATATTTTAAAGATGCAGCCATTTTTCCAGATATTAAGTTTACATTTACTGATGAAATCAGAAAAAACGAGAATTTTGAAATATCGGGGCAGCTTTTGCCCTATGAAATCAGGCCACTAAGATATACAATCGGCAAAGATAATATTTTTGAAACGCCAGATACACTTGACTTTATAATTTCAAATACTGATTTTGTCGCCACGCAGCGGCAATTAATGGAGCTGTCCGATTTCCGGTTAGTCTATCCTGATTTGTCTCATTCATATAAGAAATTATGCGACGAGTATTATTTAATAACTTCTTCTCGGAGCTTTACAGATACTTCTTTTTGCCATCCGGGATACATTACCGAAGAAATCGCACCGGGCACCGAACAGCGAGCCCTTCCAGAGGTTTAGGGCGGCACGGTTGGCGATCCGGTGGTTCGGAGTCTTGATGGCCTCCTCGCGACGCGCGACCAACTTTCCGCTGTCAGCGCTCGCCATGGCCATCACCGGGTCCGCGACGGCCATCGTCGCCCAGGCGCCGACGAACTTCTGCGTGTCCGGAACGATGCCTACGCCGTGCCGGCCAAGCATGTC
>JBBRJR010000154.1:0-6084 GCA_038218865.1 Kapaibacterium sp. (SeqCode)
TATAAGCCTCAAATAATTTCTACTATTGTAGATGGCAATTTGCCAGAGTTGGGGCAAAAAAGGCTATAAGCCTCAAATAATTTCTACTATTGTAGATGCAATACCACGCATCCTATATGCTGGCTGGGCTATAAGCCTCAAATAATTTCTACTATTGTAGATATCCAGACGAGGTATTAATCGATTTCTTGGGCTATAAGCCTCAAATAATTTCTACTATTGTAGATATTCTTTCAGTTGTTTTTCTAAACTCTGGCTATAAGCCTCAAATAATTTCTACTATTGTAGATTCGAGGTATTCCCACGTGTCCATATGGCTATAAGCCTCAAATAATTTCTACTATTGTAGATTCCCTACAATGATTGGGCTTAATGGTGGCTATAAGCCTCAAATAATTTCTACTATTGTAGATATGACTACGCAACATATAGTATCCGTTCGGCTATAAGCCTCAAATAATTTCTACTATTGTAGATACATAATAATGTAACAATAAACCGTGTAGGGCTATAAGCCTCAAATAATTTCTACTATTGTAGATGCTGAGGTACAATAAGATTCCTATTGGCATTGCTCGTAACAATAATTCCATCAAATCTACGTTTCTCCCTTTTTTTATATAAATGTTATATTTGAACTCATTATCGTCATATCTATTCTTGTTTGTGGTGCTTGCTCTTTTCGGGAAATTGAGCGAGCTTGAGTTAATGCTCCGTATCAGCCAAACACAGGATATGAAAGAGCTTAGTTTGCTTTTTGGTCAGCTTTATGATAAAGTATTCCCTAAATTGTGGTCGAAGTTAAGATATACTTTTTCTGGTACGATTGATGATGATTCCCTCCAAGATGCGTTTCAAGAAGGCTGGAAAAAAGTATTGCTGAATCGAAATAAGTATAATCAAGACTTCAAGCCATTCAACTGGATTTTTACGATAATGAAAAACTCTATTCTCGATTCCTACAAACAAAAACAATCCTCAAATCAAATTTTTGTTGAAAAAAAATCAAGTCAAATCGTAGAGGATAGTGGAGAACTAAATTATTTGGATAACGTGAAATTTGACGAGATTTCTGCTGATGAAAAATTGTATCTGAAAGATTCACTCAATACTATATTTAAAGTATTGGATAGTATAGAAGATACGACGGATAGGCAATTGCTAAAACTTCGTTTCCTCGAGGACAAAGGACTCGATGAAATTGCCAAAGAAGTAAATTTGCCATTATCTACCGTTAATTATAGGATTAAAAAGACTTTGAACATTGTAAAACCTAAACTAATGAAATTATTGGAGATGTAAATAATTGAATTCACTTGATAATCACGAAATGCTAAATGCCGATGACGATATTTTCTTGGATGAAATTGCTGAGTTAGCAAAACACGCCCAAGAGGTTGAATCTATCGAAAATATGGTTAATCAAAAGGTTGATTCATCTGATTTCCGACGTAGCAGCTTTCCTTACATCAAGTATTTGTTTTTACTAATACCATTAACTTTAGTTATTGCTTATGTTACTTACCTGAAGTGGGATAGCGGAGAAAAGGAAGTCATAATTGCTGCAAAGTCAATTGAAAATCAGGTGGCTCTGCAAAATAATACCGAGCAACAGGGCATATTGGCTTCAGATAGTTTGGATAACTATAAAGAAATTGAGCAAAGTAAATTAAATTTTATCGAAAAAGTCGAAAATATCAATGCAAAAATTGATGGATGTGAAATTGCCATTGAGAATAAAAATAGTAATTCTGTACCAGTTGCCTTAATTACATTTTCCAATAAACAGCTATCTTCGAATAAACTGCGAGATATAATTTATAATGCGTTATCTGAGAATAATTGTAAAATAAACTTCGGCAATTTGACAGCAGAGAGTTTGAAAATAGAATCAAACAATCGCAATAAAAAAGCTTTTTCATTCATTTTCTCTGGAAGACTTTCTGGAAATGAAACTCACCTTGAGATTGAATTGCGATATAAACCACTCTCATCTGTCCAACAAATTGAGGAGAGTTATGTAATGTTTTATAATGTTGTTAATTCGACCATTAAAGAATATTTAGCATACCAAAACTAAATTAAATAAAAAATATTATAAATCATATTTACTTTGAGATTGGATTTCGATTGATTTTTCAATCCTTAAACCAAGCAAAGAACCAATTATATTTAAATAACTAACAAATATAATGGGTTCTTTTTTAGCCCAGTTTATGAACTATTTTACTGGTGTTTCGATAGTTATTTCGACCGTCCTGCAATAAAAACGTCCTTCAGGAGTTGAATTGTCATACAGCAATTCTTGCTCTCCAATTCCTTGGCTTTTAGTGTTGCTATGCTTTATCAGTTTTGATGCCTCTGCTGCTCTACTTTTCGATAGTCTCAAATTATAGCTATCATCGCCAATACTATCAGTATATCCTAAAATCTTAACGAGAGAGTTTTTCTTTATTCTACTGTTGATTGTCTCAATAACGCGCTTATTAGCACCTTCGATTCTATTTGAACCGAAATCAAATAGCATTAAACTGTATTTTTCAATTTCTTTATTTTTCTGAATGTTATCGAGCTTATCGAAAATTATCGGAATGCTATCTTTGGAAACAATCGTCTTTCGGATCTTTTTATCGTTAACTACCACTTCATATTTCAAATCCTTCTCGAATTTAATCGATTTAGATAAATCCTTAGTTTGCCACTCAATTGTATGGTTTGTTGCACCTTCGCCAAAAAATTCTTTATAAACATTGTTCCGGTCGAAAATAGAAATAGTCCAAAACGCTTCGCCAAATTTGACATCAACCGGGTTTATAAAGCGAATTGTTTCAGGTTGGACGACAAGTGTGGTGTCCTTTGTAAATATTGGAGCAAGTATTTCAGAATAATCCGAACTTATTTCCACTCTTCTATTCTCTTGCCGCCCTTCTTGCAACGAATTATTCGAAGATTTTTCTGGCAAACCGCGTGATTGAATTGAAATTCTATCGCTATTAATCCCCCAAATATTAGTCAAATAATTTTTTAAAGTTTCTGCTCGCAATTGCGAGAGGCCCGTATTACCTTTTTCTTCGGCAAAGTCCATATTGCAACCTACTAATTTTAAATTTGCATCTTTAATATCGTTCATTCGCTTGCCGATAATATTTAGAATATTCTTATAAATATCGAGCGGATTGTTATTATTGAATGATTCTAATTTAAACGACTTGCTCCTATCCTGCCCGATTTCCACATATCTATTAGAAATTGTACTGCTATTCTCATCGAAGAATATATAATTTAGCAATGGTTTCGAGACGAATATTTCTTGTTGGCGTATTTTGATTGTATCTAATTTCACTTGTTTATCGTCTTGAAAAGCAATCAAATTATTATACGCCGTTAGAATTGATTGGTCAGGCGAATCAACTCTTTGGGCATTTTCATCAGGAGTTTTGACTGCAAATTCCAAAGTAATACCAAGATTGTCAGCAAATGCTCTGAAATCATTAAATTCAGGATGCCGTGGATTCTCAATTCTCAAGGTTTTCGAGACTTTTCCCCGACTATCATTTTCGGCAGTTAATTCCCAATCAACGAATCTTACTGAATCTGGCATTGTTCCAAAATCAGTATCGGCAACTACTAAGTCCAGCACAGGATTTTCGGGAGAAATTTCATCATTGACGATACGTCCAGTTAATGGGTTTTTTACAGTAATATTTGAATAGATATACTCTCCTGTTTGTTCATCTTTCACAGTAATTTTCAACACAATGGCATTGAAAAGAGATTTAGTATAAACTGCGAAAATGTCCAAATTGCCTTGGCTATTTTCCACGTCTTCTCTTTTCGAAGAGAAAAACATTACATCGCCAGTTGCTGGAAGCGAAATAAAAATATCATCTTCAGTGGTGCTGATAGGGGAAGATAAATGAGCAGGCTGTCCCCAGGTTTTATTTTCTAAATTATACCTTGATAAATAGAAATCAATTCCTCCAAGATTAGGCTTATATTTATCGGAAGAGAAGAAAAGAGTAACATTATCGGGGGCTATAAATGGTCCGCATTCTTTTCCTGAGGTGTTGATATCCTTCAAATTGATTGCTTCTAACCATTCGTCATTTTCTGAATCATAATCGGAATACCAGATATCCATATTATCATTTCCATTTGGTCCGGGACGATTTGACACAAAATACAAGCGACTTCCGTCGGGCGAGATTGATGGCTGAGCATTCCATTTAGTAGAATTTACATTCCCTCCTAGATTTTTTGCTTTCGACCAACCCTGCTTAGTTTTTTCCACCATATAAATATCGCAAGAGCCGTAATTATTTTTTCTGCCGCATGCAGTGAAGTAAATGCGTTTTCCGTCGGGTGAAAATGTTGCTACTCCTTCATGGTAAGGAGTATTGAGGCTATTGGAATTCTTCGAGCCAGCGGGATCGAGGTTGTATGGTATTTGAAAATCGAGCTTATCTTTGCTTGTTCGCTTCACTACCCAAAAATCGTGTGATGGCTCTCCTTTTTCAGTCAAAATGCTGCCATCACGGACCGAGGCATAAAATAGCGTCATACCATCTGGACTGATTACTGGTGCATAATCATCACCTGCAGAATTAACTGGCGACCCTAAATTTGTAATCTTATAATCTTGCGTGAAACTGCTAACAACGCTCATCAAGAGCATAAAAATAGTAAAAAAGTAATTCGACAACCTCATTAACTTCTCATATTAATTGTAAAACATATTTTATACTAAATTAGCACTTTTAGATTAACATTTCAAATATATTTTCAATTTATTTAAGATTTTTATAAAAATATTGAAAAATAGTTAAAAAAATATTTTTACAAACAGTATAGCATATTGAGAGGCAATTGAAACTTTAGAAAAAAGAAAAGCAAGCACAATAAAGTGCAATTAAAATATTATTACAATTTATGGAGTTTATTATGAAAAAGATTTTTATTACTGTAATTTTCGTTGCATTGTTCGCAATGGATGTTTATTCTCAATCAATAGTCGATGTTATCTATTTAAAAAATGGAGATATTCTAAAAGGCGAAGTCATTAAAGATATGCCAAACGATTATCTTCAAATTGAGATGAAAGACGGCTCAATTAGGAAAATAGCATATAAAGAATTAGAGAAAAGAGAGCGTTTCGCACCAACACCTACTGTAGAAACGGAGCAAAGTGATTACTGCAAATCAGGTTCAATCGGCATAGGTCTGGGCATTCCTTTCGGCACTATTGGGATTAACAGCGAATACAACGTTAATGATTATTTAAGTAGCTCGGTAGGACTTGGATATGCAGTTTATGGAATTGGATATTCGCTCGGAGCAAGGGTTTATACAAATCCTATAAAAGATAAGTTTAGATGGATGTTCGAGCTTGATTATGGTACAAATGGGGTTTTTGCTGATGAAGAAGCTTCATATACAGGTATTACAGTTGGAACAGGTTTTAAGTGGATGTGGGGCGAAACGAGGAGATTTGGTATAGAAATGCAATTAATGTATATATTACAATCAGATATGTATGACGTTATAGACGAATATCAATCAATGGGCTACTCCGTTGAAGATAACGGTAGAGTTAAGTTATCAATCGGTTTTAGAGTTGGTTTGTAAGCAATTGAATTTAGGTAAATTGGCTGCTCTGCCCAAAGCGAGCAGCCCAAACAAACAAATTATTTATTATTATATCAAAAAGGTGTTATTATGTCTAAGTATTTTCTACTCATTGTATTTGCTCTAATTATGAGCAGTTGCGCCGCTTTAAGAAATCATAGTTTTGAAATTGAAACGCTGAAGCCAGCAAAAATTCATCTCGGAAGCAAACCAAATCTTTCGATTATCGAGACAAAAGGAAGCCTGCGTTCGCTCGAAGAATCCTTGGTCGAACAAATCATCCGCAAAGCTAAATCTGCAGGATTTGAGGCTTCAAGCAAAATTGGTTCAGGAATCACACTATCAGAAAAAAACTACAAGCCGTTAATTAGTGGAGTTAAAACAAAATCATTGACAAAAAATGAATATTTCATCAACTTAGAACTGGTGGACAGGGAAGAATCCGATATTGTAAAACAA
>JBBRJR010000155.1:0-6083 GCA_038218865.1 Kapaibacterium sp. (SeqCode)
TCGTTTCTTTTTATCCATTTTGTGCTTTCTGCAGAAATTCCAATTTGTCCGTAATAATCTGATTTGAAAAGTGATTGGTTCGTCATTAGGGATTTAAAATAAGGTACAAACACTTTGCCGTCAATTTTGCAACCGAAAGTGTCTGCTCCGGTAGTAGTTATAGGCGGAAGTTCCGGCTCGTCCTCGCCGAAAATGCTCTCGCAAGAGTAGAGTAGCGGCGTGAGCAGAAGCAGAAATAGGATTAGTTTCTTCGTCATTTTTACATCCCCTTCAATATTTTCTTTATTTCTTCATTTTCTTTTTTGAGTTCAATCAAATGCAGTGTCAGCTCCTCGATTTTCTTTAGCAAAAGGGCTTGCATTGTGCCAAGCTCTACTCCATTTGCCTGCACGTCTGCGGAGGAGGGCATATCTGGCAAGTGCTTGTTTGCCTTGATGAAACGCTCTATTTCGCCCAAACCGGCGAGCTTGTAGTTGTCGCTAAATACATAGTCGGGCCATTCGCACAGCTCCAACTTAACTAACACTTCTTTTGCACAAATAGTTCCATCTACCGCGAGTTTCACACTCGGTCCTGCTACGCCAATACCAACATTTCCGTCGTCCCTAACAGTAAAAATAGTTTTATCATTTTGATCCTGTATATAAAATGCTCGGTTCTCGCCAAGAAGCCTGATATTGGTGCTTCCTTCGCGCGTAATTCTAAAAACATCTTGGCTGGTACTGTTTTTCGCTGAAAATAATCCCGCTTCACTGTCATCCTCATCGATTTTCAAGTCAAGCACATACTCTGGTTTAACCACGCCAATTCCTACCCTTCCTTCTCTTGTGAATGTTACTTTTGTGGAAACAGTTTCGTTGCCATCGGAGCATTGTGCAGGTCCAGTTTTAAAGAATAGTCCACCATAAACACCAGTTTCTTCCCAATCATCGTTAGCTTCTATCCACCAGGGATAAGCAAGCTCGCTTTCTGTAGTAGTCGGGCTGCATGCAGATCCTGTTCTTCTGGTAAGTCTAATTGATGGGTTGAAGTTTTCTTCTGCAAAACTAATTTTGTTGCCGTAGCCTTCGCCCGTTCTGACGGAGAATTTGCCAACAGGATTGATAAGCCCGATACTAACTTCTCCTGAACTTGTAATTCGCATTTTTTCTTTTAACAAACCGAGTTGCTCATCGCCTGTTTTGATTATAAAATCAGCACCATTAGTTGGACCAATAAAATTCACATGATTACTGACGTTACTATTTCCTTGCAATGTCCAATAACAACTCGGATTGCAAGGGGGATACTCAGGTCCTAAAAATACAATAAAATCATCATCGAACATCTCATCTACAGTTATACTACATGGTTCATAGCAAACAAGTCCTAATGAATAAACCATTTTCTTGCTCACTTCAAGTGTATCCTCACTTTTAAATGTCATTTCAAAATCGAATACAGTACAATATCCCATTGTACAATCTTCATCCAAAGTATAATGTAAAAAAGAAGGAAAACAATTTGGGAATTTCATCTTAATCAAAAACTTCATTTCCGGAGATAAGTATCTGATGAAATTACTATTTGCGTCCGATATGATACCTTTTGTAACGTTCATCAATTTGTTCTCATCAAACAGTATTTCAGTTCCAAAAATACTTGCAGATATGCTAAGTACGTCAAGCTGATATACAAATGTTTGGTCGCTGTCGTGTTGTAACTTTGCTACATTGTAATCGACTTTGTAAGAATCGCTGTCCAAATCGATAAATTTGCTTTGAACTTCGAGGTGTTCAATCAATGTGTAGTTATTACCCCAAAGGTTTGGAGTTTGGCAATCAGGCAGTTGAGCGATAAGCCCTGCTGAAGTGGTAATTTGAAAAATCAAAGCCATAATAAATAACCTAGCTTTGCTTTGCTTTGCTTTGCTTTGCTTTGCTTTGCTTTGCTTTGCTGTAATACATAAATCCTCCATAAAAAAACATATATCAATAGAGGCAGTGTATCTGCCTTTGAATGCAATGCTATTCTTCTACTTCAGTGCTGACTTTCAGGAAAACTTGGCAAGCAAATAAAAACACATTTGAAATGACAAATGTTTTTTTTCCAGAACCTCTGGGCTAGTACTTGTTAGTTTTTCCGCCTTCTGTGAAACCGTTTATGGTGAAACAATATTAAAAAGATATTTATATTAATAATTTTAAAGTTTCAATTTATGTACTATACAAAATACACATAATTTTTAATATTTGCAATATATAATTTTTTACTTCAAGGCTAATACTATTATTTTTTTTTAAAACATGAAAACATAGTTAATATTAGTAGTCCCAATAAAATAAATTATATCAAAAATATCTGTGAGTAGCGTAGGATTATATTTTCGCTATATCTCGCCTGATACGTAAAGCCGCTTACTGCTTAGCTGCACTAATAACGAACCTAACTTAAACATTCGATTAATTTGATGTAATATTATTCCGAAAGTTAAATTAATTATGTATATTTGCCTATTAAGAATGTACAATTGTACTGATTAATTGTATTTTTAATTTTGTTTAATACATGACTTGGTTGATTATGATGATTGATATAGTTATTGTTGAAGACGATAAAAACTCAGCGGACTCGCTTAGTTTAATTCTCGATAATATCGAGGAAACAAGAGTGCTTGCTAAAGCTAGCACAGTAGCAGAAGCCGTCAAAGCTATCGATAAGCTAAAGCCTTCGCTTATTTTCTTAGACGTTATGCTTTGCGATGGTAATGGGTTCGATGTACTAAAGCAAATCAAACACTACAAATACCAAGTGGTTTTCACGACATCTTATGCCGAATATGCCATACGTGCCTTCGAATTATCTGCACTTCATTATCTGCTCAAACCTATTGCAGTCGGTATGATAGAAGATGTTATCAAACGATTTGATAATTACTCCGAAATATTTAATCATCATAATATGCTTAAAGTTGCCGAAAATTCATTTCATAATAAGATAGACAAAATTATATTGCGCACTAATTCAGGCAACGAAGTTTTTCTGCTTAAAGACATAGTGCGAATAGAAGCCGAGCAGAACTACTCGAACGTTATTTTAAGCAACAGCACAAGCATATTAATATCCAAAAATATCCAGCATTTCGAGAAATTATTAGGCGAATTCGGTTTCTGCCGCGTTCATAATAGCTACCTCATAAATATAGACCAAATAAAGAAAATTCAAAAAGGGCGCGTCCAAACAGTTACATTAAGCGATGGATATGAAATAAGAATATCCGACTCCAAAAGGCAAAGTATGCAAGAATTAATTTCTGAGAGAATACTGCAAGGATGAGCCATAGCAAGCCAAACCATATAAAATTTATTTTAATACTTATCATTTGTATTTTTTCTACAAGTAAATTATTTGCTGAATATAAATATTCGCCATATCCTGATAGTGTGCTTTTAAAGATAGAACATGAGAATAAATCACTGGAAAGCCAAGTTGAAGCCTTGGAAGAATATTTTGAAATTATGTATCATATCGAAACGATGTTCTACAAAGGTAAATATCATTTGCCTATTTTAAAAAAATATGAGCAAAAAGTATTTGTTTTGAACAATGACATTCATACATCCAAATTTTATCTCGCTAAAGGCAGTATTTATTATAATCTGTATTCGTCAGACTCATCATTAGTTTACTATTTCAAGGCTTTTGAGCTTGCCAAGGACATCAATTATATTCCAGTAATTGTCCATTCAGCAAATTTTATTGCTTTTTCCAATTTAGGAATGATGAATAAATACAGGCAAAATCCTAAGATGGCGAGTAAGTACTTTCATATTGCGTATTTAGCAAGCCTCGAAACCGATGATCCATTTGCAAAAGCATCAGCTAATTGGTCGAGATCTGAAATGTTTTCGAATAAAAACAAAGATTCAAGTGAATATTATGTCAAAAAAGCAGTAAGCTATTTAGATGAATTACCCGCTTCTAAGGCTCATTTGAAACTATTTGGCATTTATTTATGTATGTCTTTTACAAAAGAAAAAGATACCCAAAAGCAATTTCTACAAAAAGGAATAAAGTATATTAAAGAGATTGAAGCAAATAGAATTTGCGTGCTATTATCTATAGACCACCTATATTCTGAATTATATGCACGTGCTAAGCAATATGATAAAAGTGCGCATTACGCAAAAAAATATTTAAGTTCCCAAAAAGAATTAGGGAAAGAACTCATTCGTTTTTCAGTGCATTACTACACTTATACATTATTATATAGATATAATAAAGAACTAGGTAATTACAAAGAAGCTCTTTATTTCCACGAAAAATATCTTGATTTTCTGAACATGACGAGTACTCAAGACGAAAGAGTAACCACTCTGGAAATTACAAATCAGCTCGAAAACGAACGCTATTTGAGTGAGAAAAAAATGCAATCGCAGCGCCAGATTTTTATATTGATAATAAGCGGAGTGTTATTGTTAATCGTGTTCATCGTCTCCCTCTATTTCTTCAAACGCAGCAAAGACCGCAAGCGAGTAAACGATAAACTCACAATCCTGAACGCCACAAAAGATAAGCTGTTTTCGATTGTCTCGCATGATTTGCGTAGCCCAGTAGCGGGATTCAAGCAGATGCTGGACGCAATCACATTGAATTACGACCGACTAAACGAAGACGCCAAGCGCGAATATATCACATCGCTCCGCAACTCCAGCAATCATTTGTACTTAATGCTGGATAACCTACTAAGTTGGGCAAAAATCAATATTGGTAATATTCATTGCGATATCGAAGAGTTAGATGCTAACTTAGTTGCCGCAAACGAAATTGAAATAATCGACAAAGCACTCGAAACAAAAAATCTCAGCGTCCAATTCATTGGTTTGACTTCGCCAATTGTTAATGCCGACGGGAATATAATTAGAATAATTGTAAGAAATTTGCTGGCAAATGCTATGAAATATAGCCACGAAGGCGGAAAAATCGAAGTCGCCATGGAGCAAAAAGAAGCGCTACTCAGCATCAAAGTGAAAGACTATGGCAAAGGAATGCCGCAGGAAACAATCTCCAGCATAAAGCAAGGCAAAATGGTAAACTCGGGCATAGGCACATCAAACGAACTTGGCAATGGGCTTGGCTTATCAATAGTCTGCGAGCTGGCTGAACTCCACGGCGGAGGCATTGAAATAGATTCCCTATTAGGCCAAGGAACGACAGTAACAGCCTATTTAGCTGTGAAGTAAGCCAACAAGAATTTTCCAATTCCCCTCGACGAGTTAATCAATTAGATGGACTTTCTCTGACGCATATCGAATATATAAATTCTTCGGGAATGTAAGTGTTGTAGGCGCTGGGCTTTGGGGAAAACCTTCGTGCTTCTTACCTAACGCCCCCAGCCAAAAGCCCAATGCCCTTTCTGGCTTTACCGATAACTGATAAGCGACCACCGAAAACCTGAATCAATCATTCCGGCAATAAATATCATCAAAAATACCGCATTTATACATTATTCTACATTACTTATACAAAGTGATTTGCACACCTGCATTTATAATTATAATTTTGTTTAAAAGAATGACGTTATTCAATATACGAAATGAATTACATGGAAAAGATACAATTAAAAAAACGTGGCGAAAGCGAAATAGTTAATGTTCAGGATATTTTGCGCGTAGAAGCAGACGGCAATTACTCGATATTACATATCGGCAAAGATACCAAACGCGCCAGTAAGCAAATTGGCTATTTCGAGGAACAGCTTTCGGGTATGAATTTCATCCGAATACACAATAGCCACATCGTGAACAAGAATCATATAAAATCATTCACATCAGGCAAAAAAATGATATTGCATTTGAGCGACGGCACCGAGCTACCGGTCTCAGAAAGTTACCGCGAATCTCTACAAAAGCGCCTGAGCGAAGAATATAAGATGGTATAGAATTTTTTCAATATTTTTGGAGATATAATATGGGTTTTTTAGGTAAAATTATGGATAATTTCAAAGCAGCAGACTTTGACATTACTTCACAAATGAAGGTGAAAAGCCTTCAAACAGCGTTTAAGGGAAATTTCGGCGTTACACTCCGCGTTTATAATGGAGT
>JBBRJR010000156.1:0-5999 GCA_038218865.1 Kapaibacterium sp. (SeqCode)
ATTTCCCGCGCGGGCAAGGGAAAATGATGGTCAACGAAGCGTACAAAATATTCCCTGACGGACGCGAAGAACTTATTCGCGGCGCCCAGCTTTCGGGACTTTCGCCGCAGTCGTTCAAAGATATTATCAACGTTGGCAAAAATAATTACGTAATGAATTACCTCGCCCCATCGGTTGTTTCGTCATTCATCAGCGGCGGCAAATCATATCTGCCAACGAGTATTGTTTCTTTTGATATGCTTTTTGAAGATGCGGAACTTAAAACGCAGGAAGGCGATTTCTCGAAACCGCCGATAGTTGAACGTCCTAAGTTTTAAGCCCTATTATTTTTGCACTTTTTTGGTATTGAAAATATATGAATTTCTTAAATCCTTTCGTATTACTTGGGCTTGCCGCTGCGGCTATTCCTGTACTTTTGCATTTACTTAATCTGCGAAAACTCAAAACGGTTGAGTTTTCCTCTTTGAAATTTCTCAAAGAATTGCAAAAAAGTAAAATTCGTCGGCTCAAAATAAAGCAAATACTTTTGCTCATACTTCGGACATTGATTATCGTCTTTGCTGTGCTGGCATTTTCCCGACCCGTAATAGAAGGGAATATACCGGGTTTTGAGTCTTATTCTAAATCAAGCGCAGTAATAATTATCGATAATTCTTTCAGTATGGACGTTTCGGACGAATATGGCAATCGCTTCACTCAAGCCAAAAAAGCAGCTGAGACGATTATTTCTTCTCTGCACGAAGGCGACGAAGCAGTAATTATCGAAATGGCTAATACCAAAGACAGAAGACAATACACTTTCACACGCAACATAGGACTGCTCCGGCAAAGGCTGAATGAAATTCGCATCGAAAATACAAAAGCGAATTTTGACGCTTCGCTCGCTTATTCATCTCTAATTTTGGACGATGCCCTGAACTTCAGCCGAGAGCTTTTCGTTATTACTGACGGGCAGAGAAATATTTTTAATACGCAAGATTCTGTGAAATTCGCTCAAAAAAATACAGGCGTCTATGTTATTCCTATCGGCTTAAATTCAAAATCGGATATAGAAAATTTATCAATTGATTCAATCAATGTCGTTACTCGCATTTTCCAATCTGGAAAGCCTGTGGAAGTCTCGGCACAAATCCATAATCATTCATCCAAGGATATGAAAGGCGTGCTAATAGGCTTGGTTTTCAACAAGCAGCGAGTGGCACAACGGATAATTGATTTGCCCGCAGGCGAGACGCGAACAATCAGCATAGCCGCCCCAGCACAGCAAAGCGGAGCGATTTCTGCTTCCATCGAACTCGAAACAGATGCACTGGCAACTGATAACAAGCGGTACTTTGGCTTCATAGTGCCGGACAATCCAAAAGTGGCAGTTGTTGGAAATCAGCAAAACCGCAAATTTTTGGAACTTCTCTTTTCTGGCGGCGACGAAGCAGGGGTGGGCATAAGCCCGCTTAATCCAAATGACGTATCGAGTATGGATTTGCAGCGATTCGATTGCATTTTGCTTGCCGAAGGCAATTATCGCGAAAGCGATTTCGCTCGCTTGCTGCAATATGTTACCCGTGGCGGCTCGCTTTTCATTTTTGCAAACGATGAAACAGATCCAAAAACATTCGACAACGCTATTTCGCAATTTGGCTTTGGCGCTGTCAGTGCTAAAACTTTCGGCGACGCAAAGCCAGTCGGCTTTACATCTGTCGATAAGCTTCATCCATTGTTCGAGGGAGTTTTCAGCTTAGACGGGCAGAGTAATTCATCGGCAGAATCGCCCAAAATAATGAGATCCAAAGCCGTTTCGGCGGGTTTAAGTATCATTGATATGACGAACGGCTCTTTCCTTGCTGAAAATAAAATTGGCGACGGCAAGGTGCTTTATTGCGCCGTGTCGCCAAATCTGACGTGGAGTAATTTCCCTGTGACAAGTCTGTTTCCAGCGCTTTTGTATCGCTCCGTGTTTTATCTTTCATCCACAGAAAGCTTGGGGCTATCTGCTGAAATAGCTGACGGGCAGGTCGCCGTTATCCCTAAAAAATATTCGAGCAATCCGAATTTCAAAATAATCGATCCTGCTGGCAATGAAATAATGCAGCAACTACCGATTTTACCAACGGGCGCAGTTTTGCCGACAGCTGACTGGCGCGAACCGGGCGTTTATGCCGTTTACAATTCACAAAATAAATTAGTTTCGATGGCGGCGATGAATTTGCCGAAATCAGAATCTTACGCCCCGATAAAAGAAAAAGAAGAGTTAGAAAAACAACTGCTCGCTCGTATGGACAAAGACATAAAGCTCGACGTAATAAGCGATACAGAGAATTTGCGAGACAGCATCAAACGCTCCCGAATGGGAACAGAACTCTGGCAAATATTCCTCGTATTGGCGATTTTGTGTGCAGCCGCAGAAATGATTGTCCAAAAGGCTTCCAAAGAAGATTTAGGTGAAAAATAATTTTGTAAAGTATTAAGAACCTCACCCCAGACCTCTCCAAATTGGAGAGGGAGAAAAAAATAAGTGTAATTATAGGGCTGACTTAGCGTTTTTATGTTTTTATTGGGTTGCCGTGAAGTAGGGGCGAACACCGTTCGCCCCTACTTCACTTTGCAGTTCTAATAACTTTCTTACTCTTTCATAATCATTCTTAATCAAATAAATCAGGTTAATCAGTGGTTCAGAAATTGCCTTTCTGCCTAAAGCCTAATGCCTTCTTTACCTCTCCCCGACCACTGAAGACTGACTACCGGAAACTGACTACCGCTCTAATTTGATCCAATATTTGTGTAAATATGTTTATTTAAATGGAAAATTATTCCGTAATTTACAAAGAATATTAATAATGATAATTGTAGAACATTTTTTTCAGAAAGGATTATTTTATGAAATTTTTAAAAATCTTGATGATGCTTGCTTTGACTGCCAGCTCTTTAGTCTTCTTTAGCAGTTGCTCCGACGACCCAACATCTCCAAACTACAGCGAATTAGTCGTAGGTAAGTGGATAGTTACCGAAGTTGATGGCGTAGGCGTTTTAACTGATTCAGCATTCTGTATGGAACTTCGTTCCGATAAAGTCGAAGTGTATTCGATTGGAACTCAGATTGACTTACTCAATAGTAAGTGGGTTGAAGGAAGATTTCAATATACAATTGACGACGACCAAATCATCGTCGATGGCACTGATATTTTTAACAAAACCCATCACGTAGCAATGAAAATTCTCAACATAAGCGCTACTGAATTGAAATACTCGGTAGTCTCTTATGCGTATGACGGAGTATCTATACCCGACGCAAGTATTTACACTTGCAAAAAAGCAACGGTTGACTATTCCTCAAAAATCGTTGGGGTTTGGTATGGCAAATGCACTTCGGCTAACACCTCCGACACGACTTACCATTATTGGGAATATTTTGCAGATGGTAAATATAATTATTACTACCAGAATGCAACTAACGCTTGGTTAAAAAAATCGGACAATGACGGCGGTTATTTCTTATATGGTAGCTTATTCGCAAGTAATTACCACAATGATTTGATTGGTGAGCATACTGGAATAACATACGAATGTTGGGACATTTCAATTGC
The DNA here is from genome assembly GCA_038218865.1 of Kapaibacterium sp. (SeqCode). Taxonomy (GTDB): domain Bacteria; phylum Bacteroidota; class Ignavibacteria; order Kapaibacteriales; family UBA2268; genus JBBRJR01. The sequence continues at coordinate 3,582 of JBBRJR010000156.1, forward strand.
TAATGACAAAATGATTTGGACTGGCAAACGCCTAAATAACAAAACCGTTGTTTACGAAATGGAAAAAAGAGACGCCCCTCCAGCTACTTTATAGCTAATCCTGAAATACCTTTTGACGGAATATATAGAAATGATTTAGCCAAAACATTTGGACTAAACAAAAAGGTCATAAAAAGACTGGTCGAATCGATAAACAATATGATTCGACCAGTCTTTTGCATTTCCTACCTTTCCTTTGCAAAGAATTCAAGCCAGATTTTCTTAATGTAGGGACAAGGCATGCCTTGTCCGTTCTTCGTACATGGCCAGAAAACGTCCGAAACTTCGCTTCTATCCCAGATGTCCAACAGTTCAACCCAGATGGCGTCCACCTTCGAGGTGGACGCCATCTAAAGAGGCAACATTATTTTGAAAAAATTCGATTGTCAAATTTGGCAGGGCGAACTTGCCTTCGCCCCTACGAAATTTGTTGTTTTGCCTTTACCGACAACTGATAACCGATAACTAATTATTTTTATATGTGCTATTTTTTCTTGCATAATAATATTTTTTTTCGTATATTGTTAGGAATGCAATGGCTATGATAATTAAAATATTCTAATGGTATAAAGGAAATTTAAAACCCGATATCCGGGAAATTGTTTTTTATTTATTATTATTTTTTTTGAGGTGCAGTTATGAGTTTATTGAAGGCATTAACAAAAGCAACGCGATTCGTAGCATTCTGCTACTTCTCTTCGTAGGTTTCATCATGTCAAGTACGTTGTACGCAGAAGAAGTTTTAATCTGGGGCGACACTCCTCCTTGTCAAGTTGAACTAGAACCACCACTAATCGCTACAGAGGTTAACTGGAATGCAGTTCCAGAAAATCCCCTGTATTTTAAGATAGGGGACTGCATGTATATGGTTGAATATTTTGCAGCCAATCAGATTTACAATTCCGGATTCCCCTTTTTTATAACAGGTATTTATAAAACAAGTTCGAGCGATCCCGACTGTCCTGATTTCCCTAAAGAGGAATTGTTTGCTACAGCCATGGCGAAGATTATTGGGGCTAATATTCACTCATTTATAGGCAATCCAAATGTGGGCACGGTCATTCATTTTTTCCAAGGTAGTTGTGTAGAGGAATTATATCGTTATGATCCTACTAACAATGATCCTGTTGATTGGGTAATCAAAATGGATGGTCCGACAGGTTTTATTCCTTTATTTAGACCTTCAGAAGACAACCCAGCTGCAGATGATGCTCAAGCATTCAATTCTGACGTAGTCGAAGGAAATGAATGGAATCTTCCAATCCTTTCTGGATGGAGAGTTTGCAAGGGAGCTCCTTGCTGCATGGCTTCCTACCATGTAATGTTGAATTCGGATGATAATTCAGTTCAATCAATAGTTAGAATAGGCGACGTGATTTATAACGAAAATTTCGACTGTAATCTGTCAACACCTAAAAGAGGTTTTTGCGAGCCGAATTGTACTACATTATTTGACGAATACTTTCCGCCACCTGTTGAATTTTACGACATGAAGATATTCCCATCACCTGCTGATGATCAAATTACATTGGAATTGCCGGGACTGCCCTCGGACAATTACCAAATCCAAATTGTAAACCAAAATGGGATTGTTATATTTATTTTTTATATGAATCTTGACGAAGTAACCGATATCGACTTATCCCAATTCTCGTTGGATCCGGGACCTTATTGGATTAGAATAATTAAAAACGGAAAACCAATAGCATTTAGCAATTTCTTAAAAAACTAATTAAATAATTTCGGACTGCTCCTTTGGGGCAGTCCATTAATACACGTGAGGCTCAAAATGAAATATTTTTATATTATGATTGTGTTTGCTATAACTTCATCTAACATTTTTGCAAGCTCAAAAATTGTTTACTATGATTCCTCGAATGTTATGTTTCCAGCTGTTTTTGATGAAATGAACTTTGCATTTGAAAGAAATTATGCAATACGTGACTCCGACAAAAAACCCGTATTGAGCGGTGGTGATATTGTTTTCACTCGAGATGGGGGTTCATCGTTTGATACTTTAAGAAGCTGGTGGTATCCATTTAAATATGATTCAAATGCTGTTTGGCAATGGCCCATACTTAGAGTTGTTTCTTATTTCGACCAAAATACATTATGTATAATTGATGAGGAAGGTACGCACTTCAGATATGATTTGACAACAAAGAAATGCGACACTTTGCAGTTAATTCCCAAAAGCATTCTGGATAATGAGCAGGATAACAGCAAATCAATTGAGTACTCAATGCTAAATGCGAATTCAGCTATTGTATCGTATCATTATTATGATAGTGTACTCGTTACTAAAGATAAAGGGCTTACCTGGGAGGGCATAGCAAGACCTAAAGCTATGGCAGATCTCAAACCAATTCTTTATCCTGT
>JBBRJR010000157.1:0-5993 GCA_038218865.1 Kapaibacterium sp. (SeqCode)
TAAAGATGTAAGTATCATCGCAAGGTTATTTGAGCATGCGTGCCAGTCTTAAAAGCACGTCATTTGACTTATGAGACAGCCCCCTACTGAATTATCGAACAAATAAATATTTTGGGCGAACGCACAGGTTCGCCCCTACAACCCAATGCCTAAAACCCTAATTACAATTAATCAATTAATTATCCGTAATTGTATAATATTGCCTAACTTTACCATTTTCACGAGAATACTATGATTTCATTTGAATTATCCGACATTAACATGCAAATTCAGGACGCTGCTCGAAAATTTGCTTTGGAAGAGATTGCTCCTTCTGTTATCGAAAGAGATATACATGCCAAATTTGGACATGATATAATGAAAAAATTAGGTGAGCTCGGCTTTTTGGGAATGATGGTTTCGCCCGATTGGGGCGGTAGCGGCTTGGATACGATAAGCTACGCACTTGCGATGATGGAACTGTCGAAAGTCGATGCGAGCATAGGCATAGTCGTTTCCGTTCAAAATTCTCTCGTTGATTGGATATTAGAAAAATACGGCACTGATTTCCAAAAAGAAAAGTTTTTAAAACCTTTGGCAATGGGCGAAAAATTAGGTGCTTACTGCCTAAGCGAGCCAGATTCAGGCTCCGACGCCCGCGACCAAAAAACTATAGCCAAAAAAGATGGCAACAACTGGGTCTTGAACGGCGCGAAAAATTGGATTTCTACAGGCACTCACGCAGATATTTTCATTGTTTTTGCGCAAACCAATCCCGAGCTTAAGCACAAAGGAATAGCCGCTTTCGTCGTTGAAAAAGGCACTCCGGGCTTCGAACCCGGGCTGAAAGAAGACAAGATGGGAATGCGTTCGAGCGACACGTGTTCGATAGGAATTACAAATGTTATTATCCCCGAAGAGAACTTAATCGGCGCTGTTGGCGATGGATTTTATATTGCCATGAAAGGCTTGAACGGCGGGCGTATCGGCATTGCTTCGCAATCTGTCGGCATAGCTGAAGGAGCTATGGAGGCGGCGCTGAAATATTCCAAAGAAAGATTTGCGTTTGGCTCGGCGATAGCTGAGCTACAGGCTATACAGATGAAGCTCGCACAAATGATAATGAAAATTGACGCTGCCAAACTACTTGTTTGCAAAGCGGCGTATTTACGAGATTTAGGCGCTGACCACGCTCGCGAGTCTTCCGAAGCAAAGCTATTTGCTTCAACTATTGCAAATGAGATAACTCGTGAAGCAGTGCAAATCCACGGCGGCTATGGCTACGTACGCGAGTATCACGTCGAGCGTATGATGCGTGACGCCAAAGTTACCGAAATTTACGAAGGAACTTCCGAAATTCAGCATATTGTTATAGCAAGAGAATTATTAAAGAATTACACTAACCAACCGATATTATAATAAAACAATTTTGTATTTTTGCATTATTATAAGCACAAATATTATTTTGATAATCTATTGTAGTTAAGGGTTCATGTTGTGAATAAACTCATTATCATATTGTTCGCGGTTAGTTTGCTGTTTGGCTGCTCGCCTGTCCGCACACGCGATTACGGCAAAAATAGACCTACATCCAAAGAAGCCGCCGATTATGCAAAAAACAGATCAAATGCAGGCATTGACAACGATAAGAATAACACGAAGGAAGCCCTTAAAATTAAAAGATTTAGTGATACTACTTTTGTATATTTGGGGCAGTACAATCCACCGCAAAAAGTAGTTACCTCGAAAAAAGAAATAAATTTGCCTTTGCGCAAAGCTATCGATATGTTCGAAGAAGGCAAAACTTTGGAAGCCTGCGAGCAAATAGTCAAGATATTATCTACTTTGAGCAAGGATTCTGAGGACTATCCCGAAACGTTGTTTTATACCTCAGAGTGCTATATAGTCAAAAATCAATTTGAACCTGCCCGCAAAATATTGGAAGATTTACTACGCAATAAAGATCTTTCGGGTGATATAAAAGAAAAGACGCTTGTGCGCTTGGGGCAAATTTATTGCGTTATGAAAGATTTCGAGAAAGCCGATGAAGTATTTTACGATTTAGAGAAGGAATTTCCTCAGTCTATATATTTACCAGTAGCAAATTGCGATGTTATTGATAAAAATTAATTATCAAAATGATACTATTTAATTTTTTATTTCGTTCTATTATTTTTAAAAAATTAGAGAATGCTGTTGGTTGGGTGGGAGAGTAATAAAAAGAATTCAGGAACTGTTACATTAATTAAATGAAACAGGGCTGATCTGATAAGTATAAATCGAAATGGGTCTTCAACCTGACCTTAGCGATGAGTATTAATTTCATGGGCTTACGAATGGCATGTTTTTTTGCTTTGCTTAGGATGACCTCTTTCTTGACAGCCACTATGGCACTTTTATTTTAAGAAAAAAATATATTTATAGAGTATTTGGAGTTTTATAATGAAAATTGCAACACGCCTGATTTTTGCCTTCACTATTATGATTGTTATATTAGTTACAATTGGTTTGGTTGGCTATACCAATGTCGATACATTAGACAAAAAAACCGATATGGTTGCCAATAATTATTATCCTAAAACAGTTTGGGCAAACAATATTGTTGACCAGGTGAATTTCGCTACACGCGTAGTACGCGATATGCTTACTACAGACAATAAAGAAGACAGCCTTAAATAATTCGAGCAATATAATGAAATATCTACAAAAATTTCGCAAAATTTGGACAGTCTTACTCGAACTATCACCTCAGAGGTAGGCAAGCAACACCTTAGTAGAATTGAAGTGGCTCGGAAGGCGTATCTCAATAATCGCAATACTTATCTTAGACTTATTGCTGAGGCAAAAAGAGATCAAGCAAGGCTCTACCTTTTAGAAGATTTAGAAGAGTCGCAAAACAATTATATTCGGGAGGTTGGCAATTTAATTACATTCCAAAGCGATTTGATGAAAACTGCCGGTCAGGAAGCTACAAATTTGGCATCGCGCACTAAATTGATAATATTAATTGTTATCGGCGTCGGATTTATAATTTCAATTATTTTAGCTTACTTTATCATCCGCTCGATTGTTAAGCCAATTAACGAAGCGGTCGCAATCGCCGACAGCGTCTCCTTTGGCGAAATGAATGTCAAAATCGACGCTTCGCGCAAAGATGAAATTGGCAAATTATTGACTGCACTCAGCAATATGGCTGCAAGCATCCGAAATATGATTACTGAAGTCAATACTTTATCGGAAGCCGCAATAAACGGCAAGCTGGATAAAAGAGCTGACAAATCAAAATACAAAGGCGAGTACTCTAATTTAATTAGTGGAATTAACGACACACTGGACGCGGTGATAAATCCGCTCAACGTTACGGCTGAATACGTCGATAGAATCAGCAAAGGCGACATTCCACCAAAAATCACTGATAATTATAACGGCGATTTTAACGAAATAAAAAACAATTTAAACCAATGTATTGATGCAGTTAATCTTCTCGTTACCGACTCGAAATCCTTGGCAGAAGCTGCTGTCAATGGCGAACTCAGCACTCGAGCCGATGCAAGCCGCCACCACGGCGACTTCAAAGCTATTGTGATCGGCATAAACAGCACTTTAGATTCGGTGCTTTTCCCGATAAACGAAGCCGCGGACGTCTTGAAACAAATGGCAGAAGGCAATTTGTCGATTAAAGTCAAAGGCGATTACAAAGGCGAGCACGCACTTATCAAAAATGCGCTCAACACGACAGTCGATATGCTGCCGTTCAAAGATACGTTCATCGTGCTGAACGCCGTAGCTCAAGGCGATTTGACGAAAAAAATGGAAGGCGATTACAAGGGTGATGCCTTGCAACTGAAAGAAGCGATGAATTCGACCATCGACAGCTTGAATGAGATTTTAGCTCAGGTTTCCGTTACAGTTGATGAAGTAACTCGCGGCGCTATGCAAGTATCGGACGCCAGCACTGCACTTTCGCAGGGTGCCACCGAGCAGGCAGCTTCACTTGAAGAAATCACAAGTTCGATGTCTGAAATCGGCTCACAAACTAAGACTAACGCCGAAAATGCCAATCAAGCGAATATTCTTACGTTCGACGCCAAAGAAGCCGCCGAAAAAGGTAATCGCGAAATGGAGCAGCTGAATAAAGCAATGGCTGAAATTTCCGAATCGAGCAGAAACATTTCAAAGATTATAAAAGTAATCGATGAAATAGCTTTCCAAACCAACTTGCTTGCCCTCAACGCCGCAGTAGAAGCCGCTCGAGCTGGTCGGCATGGCAAAGGTTTTGCCGTCGTTGCAGAAGAAGTTCGCAACCTTGCCGCTCGCTCGGCAAGTGCCGCCAAAGAGACATCGGAATTAATCGAAAACAGCATAAAAACAGTTGAGAACGGCTCTATGCTCGCAATTCGTACCGGCGAAGCTCTCGAAGACATCAAAAACGGCTCCATCAAAGCAGCCGATATTGTCGGCGAGATTGCCACATCATCTAACGAGCAGGCGCAAGGCATTTCGCAAATAAACGAAGGCTTGACGCAAATCGATAAGGTTACTCAAACGAATACGGCGAGCGCCGAAGAAAGCGCTTCGGCTTCCGAAGAGCTTTCCGGACAAGCGGCGCAGCTGAAATCCATGCTATCCAAGTTCAAATTGGACGACGACGCTGTAAGCAATTCACTCGAAAACTTCGACACTTCTCATCGTTCGAGATTGCTAAATTCGAGACCAAACGGCAAAGCCAAACGCTCACTTCCGGAGCATAGATTAACCGAAGACGACTACAGCTACCAAGAAGATATCAATCCGTCTGATATAATAAAATTAGACGAGGACGATTTCGGTAGGTATTAGCAGGCATTGGCTCGTCGCGGACACGGCTTGCCGTGTCCGAACGCGCCAAGATGAATCCCTGCCTTTACCGATTACGACACGACCTCTTCTTTCTTCTTCTCTTGCAAGCAATGTCACGTAGATAAGGAAATTGAACAATGTGATAATACAAGCATTTTCAAACACCCCCCGACCCCCTCTTACAAGAGGGGGAGGAAGAAGTCCCTACATTACAACATCTTGCTATTCTCTACCTTAAAATTCTTCTTGCTCCCTCTCCTTCGGAGAGGACTGGCGCAGAGGTAATATTAAAGTACCATCACAAATTTGGGCGAACACATTGGTTTGCACCTACGGGATTCTGCCCTTCTTCCCTGCCTTTACCGATAACCGATAACCGATAACCGCTAACTGATAACTGATAACTGATAACCAAAAAGTCCAACACCTTAGCCAATGTTGGACTTTTTTTATTCTTACCGGAAACTGATTAATGATTACCTGCCGCCTGACCACTACTTCTTGTATATCATTTTGCCAGAGGTTTCGTAACTGCCAGATTTTATTTTATAAATAATTACGCCAGCTGTTAATTCACTGATTGAATTTGCATCAAAAGTTACAGAATTTTCGCCTTTGCTTAAATTACCACTTAAAATTTGTCCTAAATGATTGCCAGCCCTGTCGTAAAGATTGATTGTAGTTGCACCGTCTGCGGGCAAAACGAATGAAATTTTCGTATTATCCGTAAAGGGATTTGGGTAATTATTTGTTTTGCTGCTCGTGTTCATCTTCGGCGAGCGGTCATTCATAAATTCTTTGGCTTGTCCGTCCCAAAGTAAAAATCTTTCTGGCTCCATTCCGCGCATTTTATTGCCATGTCTGCCTTGATTTGCATTTTGCGGCATTTGGGCTTTGTGCTGCTCGCGGAGAGCTTCCAATTGTGTTTCCAGCTCAGCGAAAGCTGCTTCGTGGTTAGCCGTAATTTTTTCTACTTCGTCGAACAAAGCATCCATTTGCTCGCGATGTGCTGTACGAGAGTCTCTTATTGCTTGGCGATCAGCTTTGTTTGGCTTTTCGCCTGAATTACTTTTTCGTCCACCGACAAAGCCGCTTTTTAGAGCGGTCGCTTGAGTGCGTAAAGAATTAAGTTTCGCCAACTCAGTTTGGGATAGTTTACTGTCGAAATTATTTTT
>JBBRJR010000158.1:0-5952 GCA_038218865.1 Kapaibacterium sp. (SeqCode)
CGTAAACATAGCCGAGCCGGGCGCTTTGATTGGCTTTGCCGGGCCCCGCGTTATCGAGCAAACTATCAGAAAAAAACTTCCCGCAGGATTTCAACACTCCGAGTTTCTGGTGGAAAAAGGCTTTATCGATTTTGTAGTCGATAGGAAAGAGCTAAAAGCAAAACTGAAGATGGTTTTGGATTGGTTTGCTAATTAAAACGTAAATCTACTGCGAATTGCAAATTACACACAAAAAGTCATGTAACATTTTAAAATAATTTGTGTTATTGAATTAAGATGAAAAGAAATCTCTCGGAATATACTGACTCTGAATTGTTTTATATGTTGCAAAAAGATAAAACAATAGCCGAAAAAGCATTCGCAGAGCTATATACGAGGCTTTCTCCAAGGATTTACGCTTATTGCCTTCGATTTATCGGCAATAAGGAGGAAGCACAAGATATATTCCAAGAGGCTTTCGCTAAGTTCTTTGAATCAGCAAAGCAGGATCGCTTGATGACGAACGTGCCAGCTTTTTTGCTCCGAATAACGCGCAATATATGTATTAATTTTGTGCGGAAAAAGGAAGCGCTTTTGAGCTACGAGGATTATATGGCACCAGAGGCATCGTCGCAAGATTCAAATGAATTACTGCAATTGATAAAAAGTGCGCTCGAATTGCTGAGCGAAGACAGCCGAGAAATTTTCATCCTTCGCGAGTACGATGGGCTTTCTTACAAAGATATAGCTGAAATTATCGATGAGCCGATCTCGACAGTGAAAATTAGAATTTTTCGAGCTAAGCAAAAAATCAGAGAAATTTTGGAGCCGTACTTGAAAGAATTGCAAAGATTCAATTGATTAATAATAATATAAAATAAATGACTTTATGGACAAATATTCAAAATATTCACCTTCGGAAATGCTAACCCTCCTTTTGGATGGCGAGCTCGATGGTGATAATGAACAAATATTTTACGATTCACTTTCGCAAGATGCGGGCTTACAATCAGAATTAAAAGATCAATTATCTATCCGCGAAGCTGTTCGCAACGATACGGAAGCCTTTACTCCACCGGCTGAGCTTTCTCGGGCGGTCTTTGCTAATTTAGGCTTCGGCTCGCCTTTGGCTCCGGCGCCACCAAAACGCTTTTTCAAAAGATATGCTGTATTAGCTCTTTTGCTTTTGTTCGTTGGCTCATATTTAGCAACTACGCCAGAATTTATATTTGGCAAAAAAGAAAATTCAAACGCTTTAGCTCAAATGCAAAAAGATGGTTTGCCCATCAGTGGAGCTGATGAAAGCCAATTGCAAATAAATAACCCAAGCATTCCCGTAGTTTCTTCGCTTGAAAACGTAGCTGAGCCAACAGCAAAGAACAGTAATTTCAATAGCCAAAATTCAATAAACAATCTCGGTGAATTTACAAACTTAAAAAAGAATGCAAGCAATCGGGCATTTGCTCAGATGAATTCAGAGAAATCGAACAACAGATTTATTAATTCAAATATTGACAATTCAAATTTTGACGACATCGATAATATATCACACAATAATATAGCATATCAACGTTTAAATTCGAGCGGCATCAATGACGATGAGAATTCACTTAACAATCATAACGCTTTTGCCCAAAATTTAGAGCTTTCGCAAAATTTCGCAAACAATCAATTTCGAATGGTAAATGCAAGTGAATATACGAAATTTTCGCAAAGTTTCAGTTTCGCCAGAAGTTTAGGCGAATCGCCTTTTGAGAAAGAATCAGCTTTGCCACGCGAAAAGTTTGTGGTACTACGGGGAATTTACGCACTAACCAGAGCTGAAAACAATTTGCAAAGTGGCGTAATGAACTCTTTTTCGGTCGGTGGATTTATCTCTTCGGGGCTTGCTCGGAATTTAAGTCTCGGTTTTGAATTTGGACGCGAGCCTTACAGTCAAATCTTTTTGGATAATAGCAATTACTCGCAAAAGCCTGAAATTCTCTGGCTTGGCGTTGGCGCTCGCTATGATTTGCATGAATTTAATTTATTTGGCAGCAATCCTTTTGCTCAAATAATAGCCGGCGGCTCGGAGCTTGGACCAATCGTGCGCACAATTGTTGGAGCCTCGAAAATTTATTCCGGCGGAATTGGTTTTAATATTGGAATAGAAGGAAGCTCGATGATATATAAAAATCAAAACAAATATTACCACTCCGATAAAATCGGCTTCACAGGCGGTTTGATATATAAGTTTTAGAATTGGACTAAAAAGAAAAAACAACTTCAAAAAAATAATTACGCAAAAAAAAGCCCTCTAAGCATTAGCTTTCGGGGCTTTATTTTTCTTTTTTTTTAAAGCAGTACGCCGGACTGGATTCGAACCAGTGACCCTCAGCTTAGAAGGCTGATGCTCTATCCAACTGAGCTACCGGCGCTCGATGGAACAAGATTACAAAATTACGGAATATTTTTCATTTATCAAAAATTATTTTCATTTTACTTAATTAAAACGGATAATTCATGTATAAATGAATCCTGTGGAACTATCTCTCGCGAGATCTTGATAATTGTCTCATCAGACAGAGTCCCAGTTTTGGCAAGCTCGCTGCCTGCTTCTTCGGCTGCTTCATAGATGTCCTGCACCGGTTTTCCTAAGCTAGTGAGAGTTGTCATAACGCTTGAGTGCGGTCTTAAGATGGGCGGCAGAAACTCTCTGCCCAACATTTGGGAAACTGCATTCATTTGCTCAACAATAGGACTAAAGTTTTCTTTGCCCCAATGCCCACAAGTGGAAATTAAAAGTATTTTGCCTTGCGTTGTGCGGGGGACGAGTTCGGCTTTAATAGCTTCAAAAGCATCATTGACTTCAAACACATTTGGCGCTACGAAGAGTGGCTCAAGCCTATCGAGGAAGTTTTTCAAGCCAGAGGTTATGTTGTTCAAATAATTTGGCGAGGCAAAAATCCAAACATCGGCATCATTTAATTTTGGATAAAGCTCTTGCATGTCATCGTTAATGCGGCAGCAGCTTTCCGGCTCAAATTCAAGCTCGCTTGTGCAACCGCGGCAAGGCTCTATGTTCAAATCATATATGTAGTTTACTTCTATGTCTGCGCCGTTTTTGGCAAGTCCTTTAAGTAGGGGGTTTAATATCAAAGCTGTTGTTCCGGCTTCCTTATTAGGGCTGGCGTTAAATGCTATTACTTTCATTTTTGTTTCGATTAATATTAAATTTGTTAGTAGATTTGGAAACGAATTATATTATTTTTTGTTTTATTTCCAAGAAAATTAATAATAAAAAAAGCGAAGTGATTAAATTCTTAATAATTATATTCACTTCGCTTGCTTGTTGTATGTAATTTTGTTGAAACGTACTATGTTTTACTCGAGAGTTTCCTCCAGTTCTATTTTGTCGGTTCGAGAAGAAATAGTCTTAGTTTTATATTTTTGTATCTGCCTTACAATCTTACTGCCGGCTTCGTGAAGACTCTTATGAAAATCTTCGCCAGTGTTTTTGGCTACTAATGTAGTTCCCGGAACGTTTGCCGTGATTTCGACTGTTTTGGGGTTTTCATTAATAAATTCAACAGTAGTGGACATTATACCATCATGGTATTTGTTGAAACTTTCGGCGAGTGCAATAGCCGAATCGTGTAAGTCGGGGTGTTGCCCGGTGAAATGCCTGAATGTTACATTGGTATGCATAGTATCCTCTTAAAATTAAAGGGTCTATAAAATTTACCTATATTAAAAGCTTGCCAAATTATGGCTTCGCTCTCTTTAGAATTATACACGAAGTTTGATTTAAAACATTGTGAGAAAATATTTATTTTTCAAAAAAAATTATTTCTCTCTCAATAAATTCAACTACCGAAGTCGGCTTTTTGGAGGTTATTCTTTCGAAATCGTTTGTAATTTTTGGGTCGGATTGGAATCGCGGAAGGTAATGTAATAAAATCATTACAATAATTTTCGACGCCGGTAAACCTTTTCGTTTGCATAATCTATAAAAGCAAATAGGATTCATAGCTTGATATTCTATTTTTTTCCCACTTTTTATTCTATCATTTATAAGCGAAACAACTTCACCGAAACTAAGATTCTCTGCTCCGGTTAATTTTATTATTTTAGGTAAATCATTATTTTCTTCCAAGAGTGCAATTGCGGCTATTTCTGCAATATCTTTTATATCGATCCAATTAAACTTGCTTTCGCTGGCAGGCAATTGAATAACTTTTTTATTATCTACGATTTCAGTTAAGGAAAACAGATTTTGCATGAAATAAGATGGTCTAAGAAATATATATTTTAATCCGGATTTTTTAACTAATTTTTCAATACTATTGTGCGGAATAATTTTGCTTTTTTCTACTCCAAACACAGATAAAAAGACAATTTTCTTTATACCACATTTTTGAATCATATTAATTATCGGTTTGAAATATTTCTCAGTATCTGAAATATGGGGTGGGCGGAGCAAGAAAACTCTATCGATATTGTTGAACGCATTTTCGAAAGTTTCAGGAAATTCAAAATCAAAATCGACAAATTTCAGCTCGGGGTATTCTTTGAACTGTTGCTTAGCTTTGTCGATGTTTCGCACAGCTGCGATAATTGAAAAATCATGCTTGAAACTAAAAAGGAAACGCAGGACTTCGCGTCCTACATTTCCTGTCGCCCCTGTAACGAGAATATTTTTCATATATTAAAAGGAATCATTTTTAAATATTTTACTATATTATCTTCTTGTCGACATATCTCGAGTTTATAACTCTTAATGTGCCCATATAATCCATTTCAAATTCGATTAAATCGCCGACCTTGTATTTTTTTACGTTAGTACCCAAATCAATGACTAACATATCCGAGCTGGCGCCTACAAATGTAATATCTGCGTCTCTCGGCTTTAAGTGCTTGTCTTCTACGTCGAGCAAGCCAATATCGACAATAGCACGTAAAGTAGTCTGACCGATTAACTTTTCGTCAAATTGATACGACAGCCCATCGACGTTGGTGCCGAAGTCGCCGTGAGGAACTATTGGCTTTTCAGTTAGCTCAATAATTTCGGTATAGAGGCGGAAAACGTCATGGCTCATGCCTTCGAGTACGGTGTTGTTATAGACATCAGTCCCCAAAAACAATGTCTCGCCGACGCGAAAGTGATTCACACCAGTTGGCAAAAGATTTTGAAAAATTAGGGGAATAGTAACAGACGAGCCGCCAGAGACGTACTTTATTTTTTTATTAAATTTTGCTTCGATAAGTTGCTTATAGAGGCTGAGCTGAATGAGCTTATCGTGATTCGGCAGAACGCCGTATAAACACGAAAGGTTGGCGCCAACGCCAACCACTTCGATATTGTCTAAATTAAAAACATCTGCATAAAAATCTACAAAATTATCGCCCATGACGCCTTCCCGCAATTCGCCAAGTTCTATCATAATGATAACCTTGTGGGTTTTGTTCTGCTGTTTAGCAGCAGCCGAGAGCATTTTAATGGTTTCCATCTCGGTATTCATGCTGATGTCGGCGTATTTGACGACATTGTTAATAGCTCTTTTTGCCGGAGGCTTTATGTAAATAGTTTCGATGGTAGGATTAATGGATTTGATGATTTTCAGATTTGATGTACGCGAATCGCAAACCTGCGTTATTCCTAATGATAGCAGTACGGTCAGAAAATCTTTGTTTCCGCAAAGCATTTTGGAAACGACTGACCATTTAATATCATTTGCATCAAATATTTTATTCAGAAATTCAAAATTACTCTCTAATTTCTTTTTGTCTAATGTAACAAACGCCATTGTAGCATCCTTATTTAATTAATCTCATTTCCATGTATTTGCTTGTAAAGCCGACTTTTTCATACAAAAAACGAGCGGGATTGTCCGGCTCGACGTGCAAGGCAACGTTTCCGTCAGCGGCATCGATAGTTTCTTTCATTAATTGTTTGCCAATCCCTTTGCCGCGCATGTCTTTATGTGTGGCAAT
>JBBRJR010000159.1:0-5951 GCA_038218865.1 Kapaibacterium sp. (SeqCode)
CTAAAAAAACATTGTATATACTTGATGTCGCAGATGTTGGCGTCATTATAAAATCCCATTTTTTCATAATCCGATAAGCTTCTGCTTCTTTTTTGTCAAGCACATGCTTGTATTTTTCAAATATAGGAATAATGAAAGTATATTGTTTTTTGGCATAAAGCGATAGATAGTCGTTTTGCATATATTGTGCATCGCGTGCCGTATAATCTTGCGAGGCAAGTATAAGCTCTTCAATTCTTTCAATTCTCGAAGGCGGCTCCCACAGCGAGGAAACAAAATTCGGCAAGTCGCCCATTTTATTATTTGCCGAGGCAACAAATCCTTTTTTAGGATTATACAATTTAGGGAAAAAGTTATTTTTGGCGATGCCGAGCCAGCCGGTATTCTTTTCGTAAGCCGCGGAAGGAAAATTAGGATTGCAGTTTTTATCTCGCAAAGGAGCAAAACCGCTTGGCGCAATTCCGACGTTGCCTTTTTTATCGCAATATGTGAAATTAAGTGCCGGTGCTGACCATTTGTCAGTTCCTTGATTAAATTCAGCCCAATTTTTTGCATTATTTATTTTGTACATCGAAAAAATATCGTCATTAATTTCTGAGCCTGTCCACCTGAAAGTTAAAGCATTTTGTTTCAGATATTTACTCTTTCCGTTTAAGCCGTGTTTACGAGATTTCACATTAAAAACATGAGCATCGGAGATAATTTGTCCGCGCGACGTAAACCGTTTATAGTAAAGAATGGGCTGAGCATTTTTTATATTAATCGTATCGATTTGATATATGATTTTACTTTTTGACGAATCGGGATTAAAAAAATACTTCTCGCTCTTGTCCAATTTTTCTACAAAAAAATCGCAATCATCGAGCATAATATTCGTAATTCCCCAAGCTATAAAGTCGTTGCGTCCAGAGATAAACAGGGGAACACCCGGCACCATAAAGCCGATGGCATTGAAATCAGGGCAAGATGCTTGCAGCGGCAGCCAGCGGGCAGGCATGCCCAGCGGCAAGTGTGGGTCGTTCGCAAGTACGGCGGCACTCGGAGCGTTAATGTTTTTGCGGCGAGCCCAGCTGTTGCTGCCAATGCTTGAGCCATCGATGCCAATAAATTTTCTTGCCGAATATACAAAATCGGAAAAACCCTCAAGCCCAGACATACCAATTTTTGTAGTATCGGCTTTAGAGGAATCAATTTTTGTAGTGTCTTTCAAAACAATGTTATAATTTCTCGCTTTTATTTCATCATCCAAAACAAACGGGGATTCGTCCGGATAGCCGGGCAAAAGATCTTGTGCTTTTTTCAATCCAATGGAGGAAGCCATTTCGCCGAAAGCAACATCATAGTAAAAGCCTAAACTCAGCTCGAAAGCCATCATTTTGGCAATGATGAGGCAATCCTCGGGCAGCCACTTAGCGGGGGAATAGCCCAAAGCACCAAACTCGAAGCTAAGTTTATCCGGATGTGTTTCGATGTAAAAATTAACACCTTCGGAGTAAGCCTCTAATATTGATTTAGTTTTTGAATTAAGTATTTTTTTTGTTTCGGCAACGGTTTTCTCCAAATTTAGCGAGCGGATGAACATATCGTATTGAGCAGCGTCTTTGCCGAGTATTTCGGCAAGCCTGCCGCGTCCGGCTCGGCGAGCGAAATCCATCTGCCAAAGTCGCTCTTTGGCATGGATGAAGCCGATTGAGAAAAACATATCATGTTCGCTGTTGCTTTGAATATGCGGAAAGCCAAATCGATTACTATAAATTTTGGCGGTATCCATAAGGTTAAATGAGTTATATCTTTGGCTTTCGGTTTCGATGGAAACATTTTTCAGAAAAAATATAAAATTAATCGAAGCAAAAAGTATAACGATTAGGCTTATGGCGAGGGCAATTATTTTACCGGGAAATCTCATAGCCATTTATTTTCTTTGTACCAAGCGATAGTGTTTTCCATGCCTTCCTCTATCGACATTTCTTGACGATAACCAAAGTCTCGTTTGGCTTTTTCAGTCGAGCATGTCCAATAAGATTGAATAAAATCAATACCTTTTTCGTAATTAAAAACAGGCGGTTTCTTGGAGAATTTACCGAAAAATTCAGAAACCCACGCCAACGAAAGTACCAAAAAATGAGGCAAACGTAGCTTTAAGACGAATTTCTTATTCATTTTAAGGGATATAATATTTATTAATTCTTTCCATGAGTAAAATTTTTCGCTTGAAATAAAATAAGTTTGATCAATGGAATTAGGAGATTCAGCCGCCAAAATCGCCCCACGGGAAAGGTCATCGGAGTGGATTAAGCTGATATATTTATCTTTAAAGCCAATCATCGTCCCCAAGCCCATTTTTGCTGCGCGAAATATATCATAGATAGCGGTATCGCGAGGTCCGTAAACAGCCGGAGCGCGAACGATAGTAAAAGGCACCTGTCCTTTCATTTTCAGAATTTCTTCTTCGGCGGCGTGTTTGCTTTTGCCGTAGGAAGTTAAAGGCTTGCAAAGTGTATCTTCGGTTATCGGATCATCAAACGAAACAGAAGGTCCCACTACTGTTTGGCTGCTCAAAAAGAGAAACCGTTTTAGGTTCGGAGCGTGTTTCGCGGCAACTTCAATTAGATTGCGCGTAGCGTCGCGATTGCCGACAAGAAATTCATCAAAGTTACGAGCGAAGGTCAGCCCTGCGACGTGATATATATAATCGACGCCTTCGACTGCTTTAACTAAGCTTTGCTTGTCCGAGAGGCTGGCTTGGATAATTTCTATATTTTTATTTTCAAGCCAACGTAAATTGCTTGTCTTTCTGGCTATACAACGAACTTCGTATCCTTTTGCCAATAATTTATCTGCAATATGGCTGCCGATAAAACCAGTTGCGCCTGTAACTAATACTTTCAATTTATTTCCAAAAAATGTAAACAATGTACATATTGACTTTCAAAACGAAATAATATTTTTAGCTCAGGCTAACATGTAACTAACTACTACTTTTATAAATATACTTTTTATATATCCTGAACATTGCTTAATTTTGTAACTTGTGAGTTTACATTTTTTATAAAAAAGAATAAAAATAAAATGGCGAAACCTTTAAGTATCCTTTTCGTAACAAGTGAAATATATCCTTACGCCAAAGAAAGTGGCGTCGGGGACGTTTCCTACTCCTATCCTTTGGCTATGCGTGAATTTGGACATGATATAAGAATCATGACACCAAAATACGGAATAGTTTCCGAAAGAAAAAATAAAATCCATGAAATAAATAGATTGAAGGACATGCCAATACCCTTAGGCGATCAAACTTTCCCTGCTACTGTCAAAAGTTCGTCGCTTGCCAATCCACGCAATAAGGTACAAGTTTACATAACAACCAACAAAGAATTTTTCGATTCTCACAAAGGAATTTATCACGATGTGGCGACGTGGCAGCTCTACCCTGATAATTTTGAGCGATTTCTTTATTTCTCACGCTCCGTAATTGAAACATGTATGCTCTTGGGTTGGTATCCTGATATTATTCATTGCAATGATTGGCAGACTGCTATTTTGCCCGCATATTTGCGTATGTTGCAACCTGTTAAATTCAAAAAAACACGTTCAGTTTTGACTATACATAATTTGAATAATCAGCCGGTTATCCCTTTAAGCGAATTTGCTAAAACGGGGCTGTCGAAAGATGTTTTGCCGTTTTTCAAGTATAAAAACGCTGTAAATTTAATCAAAGGCGGCAGTCATTTCGCAAATTTCGTAACCACAGTAAGCCCTCAATATGCAAAACTCCTTTTGACCGATAAAAATTATACCAACGGATTAAACTCTTTTTTCAAGGAAAATTCTTCTAAATTTCAAGGTATATTGAACGGAATAGATAATTACGTTTGGAACCCCGCTTACGATGACCATTTGCAATATAAATTCGAGGGAAAACTGCCCGAATTTAAAGAAAAAAACAAGAAAGAACTTTGCCGAGAAGCCGGATTGCCGTATAAACCCGAAGTGCCAATCATTTCTATGATAGCCAAAATTAACCGCACAAAAGGCGTGGATTTATTGATAGAGGCTGCCGATGAGCTATTAAGCAAAGATGTACAAGTTATTTTCTTAGGCTTGGGTGATTCGGATTTAAAAGAAAACCTCGAAAGTATTCAAGAGAAATATCCCGAGAAATTTAAATGCTTTTTCGAGATGAACGAATCTAAAGCTCACTTGATGGAAGCCGGCTCTGATATGTTTTTGCTTGCCTCGAGCAATGAGCCGTGCGGTTTAAATCTGATGTACTCATTGGCTTACGGCACTATCCCTATTGTTCATTTTAGTGGCGGGTTCAAAGACGTAGCAAAAGATTATACTACTATTAGCAAACACGGCAATTCCTTTATATTTAAAGAAAAAAGCGTCAAATCGCTTATGAGCGCTTTGAATGATGCTTTGGAGCTTTTTGTCGATAAGGAAGAATGGCAAAAACTTATGCACGCCAATATGAGTTTGGATTTTACTTGGGGTACCTCGAGCGCCCGCTACGATGAAATTTATCGCAATATTATGAGAGAACAAACTTCTTAATGATGTATTTTTTTTGAATTTTTTAGAATAATGAGATTGAATTTTATTAAAAACATTTTTAACTTAGCGATTTTTGCTGCATTGGCTTTGTCTTTTTTCTTAAGCTCTTGCAACGAAGATCCCACCTCGCTTGGCTATTCCTTAGTCAAAGATACCGTCGAATTAGTTGCCGTTAATACCGATGACTATAAAATGATTGCAAATGAAAATACGTATTTTTTTCCTTTGAACTTTATCAATCCCGGCTTTTCTTTGATTGGCAGGACTAGCGACACAAAATCCGGCGTGTTAATGCGTTTTGGCAATATACCCGATTCTTTGGGTTACTTAACCGAAAGTGATATTGTTTCCTCAGAAATTACTTTAACACCGCACAGATACGCCCTTGGCGACACTGCTACGAGCAATTCGCTATCTTTTGGCATACATGAAGTAAATAAGTCTTGGGTATTAGAAACACCTGTCGATGAATTTTTCGCCGGCAGCCTCTACGAATCTTCACCATTTGCTTCTTTTTCAGGGAGTTTAGCAAGAAAAGACACGATGGATAAAATCACGCTTGCTTTCAAAAAGTCATTGGCCGTGGATTGGTTCAAAAAGCAAGCCGGCAAAATTGATACCGTCTGGGGTATTGCTTTGGTGCCGGATGCCGCCTCTACAATTATCAATCAATTCTATGGCTCGGGCGGCGGCAAAACGAACGAACCGATTTTAACTGTGATTTATAACGATAAAAACAACAAATTAGATACACTGATTTTACGATCTTCGCTCGAAAAAAACTTTTCGCAAGGTCCTAAACCAGCTGATGACAGGCTCGTCGTGCAAGGAGCTTTATCCTACCGCACGAGGCTGGATTTTGATATAAGCTTTATTCCTAAATTTGCTGGCATTCATAAAGCTGAATTGCAGCTAACGCTGGACACGACTCAATCTTTTTCAGGAAACTTCCCGCTGGATACTATTTTGCGTTTAGATTATTTCAATAATTTTGCTGATGAATTAGCCGGCAATAAGCCTATCTTTTACTATGCAGGTCGTCGCGAGCCCGGCTCCAACAAATTCATCGTGCCTTCGGTTACTTCTGCCCTTACATACTGGAATCGTCGAAATGGGCAGGGTACTTTCACTGTTGGATTTGAAAATGCCTTAGGACAATACAGATTGAACAAACTATCGTTCTACAAATCAGACAATCCAGACCCCAATAAGCGACCTAAGCTGATTGTAATTTATTCTGTACTTAACAAAAAGGAAAATGAATAAATGAGAAACAGAATCATCATAATCTTGGCTTTTTGCATGCCTTTCGGATTACTCGCGCAAGGCGGATCGAATTACTCAGTCTTCGGCATCGGCGATATTTTCAGCGGTGCCAATGCGTCCTATCAAGCTAT
>JBBRJR010000160.1:0-5907 GCA_038218865.1 Kapaibacterium sp. (SeqCode)
GTTTGAACTCCAAGCGAGCAGTAGTTTGAAGCAGGCTACGCATTTCTTCTTGATTAGTAACGCCCGGAAGCTCAAGTAAGATGCGGCGATTGCCTTGCTTTTGAATGTTCGGCTCACTTACGCCGTATTGGTCAATTCTTTGGCGGATAACTTCTTGCGCCTGATCGATAGATTTATCGATATTGTCGTTAAGTCTTTCGATAATCTTTTCTTCGGAAGCGTCGCGGAAATCGCCGACGTCGTAGTAATTTAACAATGACTTGCCTTGCGGGCGAGCTATATTGTTAAAATTACGCAAGAAGATATCAAGAGCGTTTTCGTCTGAGGTTTTAGCGTCTTTTCGCGTTTTAGCGATGACGTCATTGAATATCTCATCGATAGTCTCGTTTTGTGCCGATTCCTCAAGCAATTTGATAACATCAACTTCCATAGTTACATACATGCCGCCTCGTAAATCGAGACCAAGTTTTAACCTTCGTGCTTTTGCACTTTTTAACTGTTCGCCATATAATTTGCGGAATTTCTCCATTATCTCGAGTGAATCTGCACTCGAGCCTGCTTGCTTAGCGTTTGCTAAAGCTTGTTTTTCTTTCTTTTCCAACTGACTTGCGTCGTAAGTAGGGTAAAGAAGCACAATAGCCGCAATTATTGGTACTACAACGAGTAGAATCTTGCCGAAATACCTTTTCAATTATTTAACCTCCAAAAATCTTATAATAGTTAGTTATTATCAAATTATTATCAAATGAAATTTTTACAAACTACAAATTTAATTTTATTTATCTTAATTACCAATTTATTTGTTTATTCTCAAAATTTTATTTAAGTTGTTTCTTTTTTTCAGGCATAATTTTATATGTTTTTTGATTTAATTATAATCTCTTTTAATACACGAGACCTTGTCTGTAAGTGCATCAGCTCGGCTCTTTCGATGTCGGAAGGCTATATTGCTGATATTATCGTCGTCGATAATAATTCTTCCGACGACACAGTCGAATTTATTTCAAAATCTTTTCCACAAGTGAAAATTATTGCCAATGATGAAAATTTAGGATATTCGAAAGCCATAAACAAAGGTGCAGCACTTTCGACTTCGCCATATCTTTTGTTATCAAATTCCGATATTGAATTTTTAGATAATTCAATAAAAAATCTTGCCCTGTTTTTAGAAAAGAATCCCGATATAGCTCTTTCCGGTGTCCGGCAAGTTTATCCCAACTTAAAGTGGCAATATTCTTTCGGTGATTTCCTGACGAAAAAAAATGCACTCAAAGACGCTTTCCTTTTAGGAAGCCTTACAGTGAATTTCCGTCGCTTGCGATATAACGCTTTCGGAATCGATTCACCAATTATGGAAATCGATTATGCCGATGGCGGTATGATCGCCGTTAAAAGAGCTGATTTTATGGCTGTCGCCGGTTTCGATGAAGACTTTTTTTTCTATGCCGAAGACGCGGATTTTTGCCAGCGAATTAAAAATAACGGCGGTAAGGTTGTGTTTTTCCCCGGCTCGCGGGTCATTCACCATCGGGGAGCAAGCTACTCTGCACTTTCCGTTAATTTCGACTCTGTTTCTGCTATTGCTAAAAGCAAAAAGAAATTTGCCTTGAAGCACATGCCAGAAAAAGAGTTTCTTCTCTATGCAAAATCCCAAATCATCAAAGACACTTTACTTGGTTGCCTTTTTTCTATATTATCACCCTTTTCTAAAAAGATTCGTTTAAAAAAAGAATATTACTCATATTCAGTAAAAATTTGGAAAAAAATATCGGATAGGGCGGAATAATTTTTTATAAAAAAACAATCCGCCTATCCTGTGTTTTCTTAACGGACTATTGATCAAGTCCAATTTGCTTGTCATTCCCGCGAAGGTGGGAATCCATGTCTTTGAAAGTAACTGATAAACAATGGTTTCCCGCTCGCGCGGGAATGACAAAACAGCGATTATCAGTAACTCAACAGACTCTTGAAGTCAAATCTGTTCCACACAAAAATCAATTTTCTAAGGCTTCTTTGCCCATATTGGAATTAACCAAATCCAGCATACGAAGCTCTAAAAGCCCGTTCGAGCGCCAAAACAGCACTTTTTTGGCAACGCCGCTTTCCATGCCGCTCATCTCGGTTTTCATAGTAACGTGTACTTTGCCTGCTTCCATTTCTTTTATGATAAATTTATATTGCAAGCGACCGTTGTCCCACGTGCCGCCACGAACGAACGGCATGTCGAGGCTGTATTGGTTGAGTACAGTGAAAGTCGTATCGCCCATGGCGAACACGCAGAAATCAGAGTGGACTATGCCCTTGTAGAGACCGTCGTCGCCAGCACGAGTAGATTTTGTTATCGTTTGGCAGCCGATGTCTTGGATGGATTTTAATACCGAATTCCAAACTACTTCAAAATCTAAGGCATAGTCAGTTTCGTATTGTTCTTTGTAATTTTCCCAGCCTTTTTGAACTTTTTTTGGCTTAGCATCTTGCGAGAAAGCGGAGTTCGAGAGCGAGAAAAGTAAGGCAACACTTAAAAACAAAATAACGTGCTTTTTCATAATATTTCTCCAAATTAACAATTTAGTGTCTTTATTAACAATTTTGTATTCTTAACAACAATTAAATTACTCAAATCTAATTAAAAATACAATACATTTTTATTTATAACGAAAAATTTATGAAAAAGTAAATAATTTTTAAACAATTTTTATTAAAATTATCCGAAAAAATAATTATATTTGTAAGATTTTTCAATATTCAAAAACAAAGGAGAAATAATGAATATATTAGTATGCGTTGCAAGAGTGCCAGACACGGCAAGCCGAATTCTCGTAGCAGGCGATGGTAAGTCAATAGAAAAGCAAGGAATTAAATTTATCGTTAACCCCTACGATGAGTTCGCTTTAGAGGAAGCATTGCGTCTTAGAGAGAAAAACGGTGGCACAGTTACCGCGATTACCGTTGGCGAAGATATTTCAACGGACGTATTGCGTACATCGCTTGCTATGGGCGTCGATAAAGCTATATTAATCAAGGGCGAAGAGCCACGTGATTCCTATTACGTAGCAAAGAATATTGCTAATGTGGCAAAAGAAATTAATCCCGATTTAATTTTATTAGGCAAGCAAAGCGTGGACTTCGATTCCTTGCAAT
Organism: Kapaibacterium sp. (SeqCode); assembly: GCA_038218865.1. GTDB lineage: Bacteria > Bacteroidota > Ignavibacteria > Kapaibacteriales > UBA2268 > JBBRJR01. The sequence goes on from JBBRJR010000160.1 coordinate 3,142, forward strand.
TGCCCTCTATGCTTGGCGAATTGTTAGGCATGCCGTCGGTTTCCGTTGTTTCTGCTTTAGAAATTAAAGACAATCAAATCACTGCTGAAAGGGACATCGAAGGCGGCAAAGAACAAGTTACGGCAAAATTGCCCGCGATTATTTCCGCTCAAAAAGGGCTGAACGACCCGCGCTACCCGAAATTGCCAGATATTATGAAAGCAAAAGCCAAACCAATCGATACGCGTGAAGCCGAAAAAACAGAGCCGATGATTTCTGTTATTTCGCTCGAGATCCCCTCCCGCAATCGTTTAGGTAAAGTTATGGAAGCAACAGACGCTAACATCGATGAAATAGTTCGCCTTTTGCACGTTGAAGCAAAAGTAATATAATTAAAAAAAAGAGAAACAAAATGAAAAATATATTAGTTTATTTAGAAATAGATAACAACAAAATCAAAAGAGTATCGCTCGAAGCTGCCACAGCGGCGTATAATTTGGCGAAATCCTTAGGCGCGAAAGCTATCGGCGTTGCAATAACAGCACAAAAAGAAATAGCTGCAAAAGCCAAAGAATACGGTTTGGACGAAATAATTATGGTGAATCCGCCAGCAGAAGGGAACTCCTCTTTGGCTGTGGCACGCATTGTAGCCGAAACAGCGAAAAAAGAATCCGCCGGCTGCGTACTATTTTCGGCAAACGCAACTGGACTTGAAACAGCCCCACGCGTTGCCGTGAAACTCGAAGCAGGCTACGTAGCTGATTGCATTGCCTTGCAAGCAGAGGGCGAGGACATAACCGCCAAAAAGCCGGTTTATGGAGGCAAAGCTATTGCAAAAGTAAAAGTCAATACGCCAGTAAAAGTATTTTCGCTTCGCCCGAATGTATTTACAGCGGCAGTTAATCCCAAAGAAAGTGAAATAAAAGAGGCGCAAATTTCGCTGGCAGCTGAAGACTTCGCAGCGAAAGTAAATAAAGTAATGAAAAACGAGGGCAAGCTCGACGTACTCGAAGCCGATATAATCGTTTCTGGCGGTCGCGGCTTGAAAGAAGCAGCAAATTACAATCTAATAGAAAATCTAGCGAAAGCTATGGGCGGCGCAGTCGGAGCTTCGCGTGCAGTTGTAGATGCCGGCTGGCGTCCGCACAGCGAGCAAGTCGGACAAACAGGCAAAACTGTTTCGCCGTCGCTTTACGTGGCATGTGCCATAAGTGGCGCAATCCAGCATTTAGCGGGCATGAACGGCTCTAAGTATATTTTGGCTATCAATAAAGACAAAGACGCTCCTATTTTCAAAAACTGCGACTATGGCTTAGTCGGCGATGTATTTGAAATACTGCCCAAACTTACGGAAAAAGTAGGTGGGTAGGTAGCAGGAAAGGTTATCAGTTATCGGTGGTCGGTGGTCGGTAAAGGCAGAAAAAAAAGCTTTTGAGCATTGGGCTTTGGTAATGGGGAAATAGTTATCGGTGGTCGATGAAAGGGAGTGATTTCTGTAGTGGCAGAGCTTGCTCTGTCTTCTTGGTTACCGAAAATAGAACTTATCGGGGCAGCCTCGGACTTGGAACGGAGAACAATATTGCGTAAGTTATTACAATACAAACACTTCTTTCTCCCCCTCTTTTAAGAGGGGGCTGGGGGGTGTTATAAAACTAATTTTATTCACATTATTTTTTAACATGAATAAGTGTCAATATAAATGTTCTTGTACTTATCGGGTCTGCCACTCAGCACTGAGATAGTATTAAGCTCTTATTCAATTGACATTACCGGCTACTGATAACTGGAAACCGAAAACTGGAAACTGATAACTGGCAACCGAAAACTGATAACCGGTAACCAGCAACTGATAATTAATTTAAAAGTAATAAAATGAAATCTGAGAAAACAACTCCAAAAGATGCCCAAACGGCTGTTATAAAATTATGGGAACTCGTTCGCAATACTGCTGAAATTACCCGCGACGCAAACGTGCAAAGCGAGGAAGTTTTCAGCAATTACGCCAAGAAAGACAATATGATTGCCCGCAAAGATGGGGAGTTGGACGAGCTGAAATTAATTATCAAAAATTATGAAGAAAATTCTAATCGGTTGGGCGAAATAAACGAGACTCTGCTTAATCAAAACGACAAGCTACAAGAGAAACTCGCCGAATTCGACGCCATTTACAAGGAACGCAACCAGCTCCTTGCAGGCAATGGCGAGCTTACCCAAAAAAATAAATTTTTATCCGACAAAGTAAATCTTTTGCCCGAGCTGCAGCAAAGCAACGCTGCCAAAGAAAACGAAAACGTCAGCCTGAAAGAAGTTCTGGCTGATAAAAATCTGAAAATATCGGAATTAACTAAACTTGTTACCGATTTTTCGTATGCCCAAAAAGAAATTTCACGCAAAAATATCGAACTCAACGAAAAGATTAACGATATTCAAAGTTTGAAAAATGATTACGCTATGGCGCAAAGCATTATCTTTTCCTATCGCAGCCAAGAAGAAAAGTACGCCAAAGCTCATGAAAAAGCTATTTATCTTGAAAACGAGTTGCTCAAAGCAGAAGAAAATATGCAAAGCCAGCAGCTGAATTTCGAGCAAGAAAAAGCTAATTTCGAGCAAGAGCGATTGAATTTGACAAATGAGATCCAACACAAAAAAAATAGCATATCATCGCACGAACAAACTATTTCCGAGCTTATGGGGCGCATTTTAGTTTTAGAAAATTCGGGGAACATCGCCACTGCCGAGGTGGTGGCCCGCGTTCCGGCGGCCGCGTTCGAGCCCGTGCCGGACGTC